>JALXBY010000173.1 GCA_026991215.1 Anaerolineales bacterium | reverse complement strand
TCATGGCCGGCCTGGAACTCCCTCAACCGACCATTCGAGAGTATATCGCCAGCGCGATTCACGTCATCCTACAGCAGGAACGCCTGCCCGACGGCCAGCGGCGGATTGTGGAAATCGTTGAAGTACGTCCGGAGGAAGACCGGCAGGGGCGTCTTCGTCCCCATCTGGTCCCGCTCTTCCGCTTCGAGCGCCGTGGTTTGGATGAGCGCGGTCGTGTCCTTGGGGAGTTCATCACCATTCAAGAGACCTGGGAAACGTCTCCCCTGCGCGACCATATCCAAAGGGCCGGCTTCTCGGTAGAGGACCCCCTGGAGGAATGAGATGAGCCTGTGGGTGGCCCTGGGTGCGGCGCTGTTTTTGTGGCTCGTGTATGGGACCCGGGGGTTGGGCCAACCGGGGCTGTACACCTGGTGGCTGGCACATCTTCCTTATGTCATCGCAGGAATGGCCACGCTGGCCGGTTTTGCCGTGTTTCGGGCTTATGGAACGTGGCGCCACGCGCGAAGCATGGTTCGTATCCGTCTGACGTACGAACTAGTATTTCCCCTGCGCAAGGGACGGTGGCATGCCTGGCGGCAGGACATCCAGGAGGCCTGGAGGCGCTGGCTGAACACCCGATGGGCCCTGTGGCTTTTGGGGCCGTGGCAGACGGCAGGAATGGCGGGTTCGGTGCTGGCCCTTCTGTGGGCCGCGGCCTGGGCCCTGGGTTTTGGCATTTTCCTCTGGCGTCCCATTTTGGGTGGATTGGCCCTGGCGCTGGCTTTGGGACTTTTACGGTGGTGGATTGAATATCAGGCCCGCCAGCAACGCCGTCGGTTCCACGACCAGCTTCCCGAAGCCCTGGACCGTCTGGCCGATGCCCTCCAGGCGGGTTTCTCCTTTCCCCAGGCCCTGGAGTTCATTCGCCCCAACATGGCGGAACCCATTCGCTCGGAACTGGGGCGGGTTCTGGTACACGTACGGCTGGGTCGTCCGCTGGAAGACGCGTTTGACGAGCTGTACGAACGCTATCCGTCACCGGAGATGCACATTCTGGTAAAGGGCTTGAAGCTGCAACGTCGGGTTGGCGGGAATCTGGTGGAGCTCCTCCGGCAAATCGCCTTCATGGTGAGAGAACGCATTGAACTGGAACGTGAGGTGCAAGCCTTAACGGCCCAGGGACGGCTTTCAGCCTGGATTATCGTGATGCTTATTCCGGTGTCGCTCCTCATTTTGCGCTTCTTCCCCACGTATAACGAAATTTTGTGGAATACCACAATAGGGAATCTGGTTTTGGTCGTCGTGGCATTGTTGGAGGCCGCGGGGTTCCTGATGATTCGTCGCATTCTTCGCGTGGAGTACTGAGGCGATGTGGGCCTGGCTCTTTGCCCTTACACTGAGCGGCAGCGTGTTGGCCGTTTTGTGGGGGTTATGTAAGGCTTTTGAGGTCCGGTGGCTGGCCCGTAGGCGATGGCTTGCCACCTTGCAAGCGGAGGTGGACACCGAGGAAAAGCCCGAGGGTCCCTGGATTGAGCGTCTGGAACGTTGGGCGCGGAAGGTTCCGGTACCGCATTGGCTGCTATCCTGGGTGCCGGAGCGTCAGATCGTGGCCGGGGGGTGGTCCCGGGATCCACATCTTCTGTGGGTGTGGATTTGGTGGAATTTGCAGTTTGGCCTGGTGTTGATGGGTCTAACCCTGGTGGCCTGGGCAGGAGGCAGGCTCTCCTTTGGCGTGAGCCTGCTGTTGTGGCTGGGCATTGGCGCCTGGATGGGGTTTCCCGTGGTGTGGCTGCATCGGCGGTACCGGCATCGGCGCCGTATGGTCTTGCGCACGCTGCCCGATTTTCTGGATTTGCTCACCCTGACCGTAGAAGCCGGTTTGGGGTTCGAGCCGGCCTTACGTTATGTGGCCCAGGATTTTCCAGGCCCCTGGGGAGAAGAGGTGCGACGGGCCTTGCAGCGCATGGATTTGGGCCTTCCCCGAACGCAAGCCCTGCGGGAGGCCGCCCTCCGGGTGAATGTGGACGAAGCGCGCAGCTTTGTGGAGGCCGTCCATCTGGCCCAGCGTCTGGGTTCTCCGATGAGCCGTACCCTGCGTATCCAATCCCGCCTGTTGCGTATGCGTCGTAAACAACAGGCCCAGATTGCCGCATATACCGCGCCCGTGCGTTTGGTTCCGGCCCTGGTGTTTTTCTTCCTCCCCGGCCTGTTGCTCATTTATCTAATTCCGCCTGTACTGTTTTTTCTCGCGTTGCGATGAATGCAATGGCGCTTGGGAGGACGTCAAATGCTACGCTTCCGCGCCGTACGGGGACAGAATATTGTCGAATTTGCCCTGGTATTTCCAATATTGCTCTTCCTGTTAGTCATGATGCTTGAGGTGGGACGCCTGATTTATGTGCAAATCGTGGTTACCAACGCGGCATGGGAGGGGGCGCGGACCGGTGCTACCCTGTCCAACCCAGCTCGAGGGGATGCCGAAATTGTGGGCGCGGTTCAGCGCGCCGCGTACGGGTTGGACCCGACTCGATTGAGGATTGACATCAACCCCACACAATACGAATTTCCACGAAACCAACCCGCTCCTTACCCGCGCGGCTATCCCCTGACCGTCAAAGTCACATATGAGGTTGAACTCTTCCCGTTCTCCATGAAAGTGCCTATCTCGGCGCAGGCAACCACAGTGATGGAGTACCAGAACCCATGAGCGAGAAATGGAAGCGAGCTCAGGTATTGGTCATGGTGGCCGTTTTCCTCATGGTTGTTTTGATGCTGCTGGCCCTCTCGGTGGAAATGGGACGTCTCAGCCGGGAGCGGCATCATTTGCAAGGCGTGGCCGATGCCGCGGCCAAAGCCGGAATGCTGGTGGTGGCAGACCAGATGGTCACCCTGGCCGTTGCGCAGCAAACCCAGGCCGCGTTGAATCCCTGCGTTCCGGATGCCGGTTATGGTACGCCTGGGGCCACGTGCACCGCTACCCCGCCACCGGATATTGTCCCCGCATGGTTGAACGATGATGACCGGGCCACGTTGATCAGCCCGGCCATGCGCACCCAGGTCGCCCAGTCCGTCCAAACACAACTGGCCCGTAACGGCTATGGCCCTGGCGATCTGGAAGTCCAGGTTCAATATCCGTATCGATATCATCCGGCAGACACGGAGGTCCGTCTTTTCCTGCGCCTTAGGAAGGAGATCCAGGGCTTGCTTGCTCATTTATTGGGATGGAATCGGGACCTACCTGTAAGTGCCGAAACCCAGCAAGAACTTCCGCAGCGATGGGAGCCATGATGACATCGCGGGAACGTCTTTTCCGCTATGGATGGGCAGGCCTTCAGGCCCTTCCCTGGATGTTGGCCCTGTTGGGGAGCACATGGGCGGGCTATAGGTGGCCTCTACCGCTTCCTCCACGTTGGCGAGAAGGCGTGACGTTGGCTTTGTTGTTGACCTATGCCTGGTGGCGTTCGCGTCGCCCCTGGAATCCGATTTTGTTGTTTGTTTTGTCCTGGTGTATAGGTTCCGTGTGGGCTTTGTATTCGCCCCCTTCCCCGACTTTTTTAGGTGCCATTGTCCTGATAACGGGCATCCTTTCTTTCCTTTGGGTTGCGCTTAATCCCGCCTTCGGCCCTGGATGGGCGTGGGTGATGTTTTTTGTTTGGACAGTGTATACGGGCTTATGGGTATACGGATTTTGGACATACGCTGTTCGAGCGACTTGGTGGTATAGTGCTTTGGGCTTGGTTGCCGCTTTGCTTCTGTTGGTCGAAGGATGGCGAGGACTTGACCCTGAAATGCGAACGTTTCATGCCGCGCTGGGTGATTTGTACGTTGCTTTCAATATTTTGGTGGCCTTGTTATATGTCGCCGTTCAGCCCACATGATACGGTAGTCCCATGCCCATTGCCATCGTCTGTGCCGGAACGCGGGGGGATATGCAGCCCTATATCGCGCTGGCAGAAGGCTTGAAGCAGGCGGGGTACCATGTCCGTCTGGTGACCCACGAACCCTTTGCCTCCTGGGCCGAAGTCCGCGGGCTGGAGTTCGCGGCGCTTCGAGGTAACCCGCGCGACCTGATGACCCGTTTCTGGCATCGCCGGGCGCTGGCCGCCGGACGCAACCCGCTGGTCTTCATGCGCACCATGATGAAGGCCTTCCGAATCGCCGAGGCCATGGGCGTGCCCGCGGTGGCCGCGTTCCTGCAGCCCCAGACCCGCACTTCAGCCTTTCCCGCACCCATCGGTGCGGTCCCGCGCTGGCTGCATCGGTTCGGATGGTTCAACCGCTGGACGTATGTCGCCACGGAGCTCGCCGTCTGGAACCTCATTCGCAAGGACATCAACCGCTGGCGGCGGGAGACCCTGGGTTTGCCGCCCCTTTCGGCTCTGGGACCCTATCCGCGGCTTTATCGTGGGGAAATCCCTGTGCTGTACGGCTTCAGTCGGTATGTCGTCCCTCGGCCGGCCGATTGGAGGCACCATATCCACATCCCGGGATACTGGTTTCTGAACACCGAAGCCCTGGAACCCCCTTCCCCCGAACTGGAAGCCTTTCTGCGAGAAAAAGAGCCGGTCGTGGCCATCGGTTTCGGAAGCATGCCGCTGCCCCATCCCGAACGTATGGCCCGGGCCATCACCGAAGTCCTGGAACGTACGGGCCTGCGGGCGGTGGTGCTTTCCGGTTGGGGTCGGCTTCCCCTGCGCCCATCCCGGCGGATTTTCGTCACCGAGCGGGTGGCCCACGAATGGCTCTTCCCACGCGTGGATGCCGTGGTGCATCATGCGGGCGGAGGGACCACGGCCACAGGGCTCAAGCACGGACGGCCCACGGTCCCCGTACCCTTCTTCGTAGACCAGTTCTTCTGGCCTACCGGGTCCATGCCTTAGGGGTGGGGTCCGCGCCGGTTCCTGCTCACGGTCTTACGGCACGTCGCCTGGCACAAGCGTTGGAACAGGTGACACACGACCCGACCTTACGGAAACGCGCAGCCCACCTGGGAGAAAGACTGCGTCGGGAGGACGGTGTGGACCGGGCTGTTTCCCTGCTTGAACGCTATCTGAAATGAGCACTGTTCAACGTGTAACTTCCCTCAGAATGAAGGTGACCCGGATTCGCAAATCATCGCCTCTGGCGGGGCTGGTTTCCACGGTGATTTCCATGCCCAGGGGCCAGGCCCCCGGCGGATATGTGAGGTCAGCGTAACTGTATTCATCGCCCCCTTCAAAGGTTCCGTCGTCTTCGGAGACGCCGATGTGAATGAATAGTGTGTCATCAGGCTGAAAGCGGACTGGACAGCCCTTTTGCCCTACCGGAATCACTTCGCCATCGCTGAATTCCAGCCCTTCGGGTAACCACCGTTCTCCTCTGAGCTCCACCCACCCCGAACAGCGCACACCGTCGTAGTCTGGCGAACAGGCTCCTGGGTCCCACCAATCCGATGGCCGGTAGCACACCGAGCCTCGGGCTTCCAGCCGGCGTTCCATGGCAGGGTTGCTCAATACGAGCAAAAGGGATCTCAGTTCGCCATCCCCCCAGGGGTCGCTATCGTTGAGCACTTCGATACGCACCAGTTCGGGCTGAATCAGCACGGTTTCAGGCAGGGGTTCGGGAACCGACATCCGTTCACCAATGCGCTGCGGACATGCATCACCGTAACAGTAGCGAATCACGGCCTGGAAACCATCGCCTCGAATCTCGATATATTGCCATTGGTTTTGAAATCCTTCGTTTTCGATCGCCTCCAATACGAGATAGTCAAAAACCAATGCCTTGTTCGTGCCCAGAGACATGCTGACGAATAGGACCCGACGTTCACATTCGATGTCGAGCCAGACCGAAACGTCTTCGGGGAACCGGCCTTCGTACACCCCGCCGGGCCGCTGCTCTGAGGGAACATCGCCGCCCGAACCCGGCAGTTCTACCCGGAAGTTCAGCCGCTCCCGGCGGGGGCCGCGGCGGGCCTCCCACGCGCCGTAGCAAAGCAGGTCCCCCTCGCCTGGCACAGTGGGGGTGAT
>JALXBY010000172.1 GCA_026991215.1 Anaerolineales bacterium | reverse complement strand
GGCCAGTACGGTGACGCCGAGGGCCAGGGTGAGCAGGGCGGCCAATGCGCTTCGCATGGGTTTTTTCCTGGCTGTTTACTTTCGATAAGGACCATTATCGAAAGCGAAGTTCGGGCCGCCTCAGCGCCGCCGTAGCCGCATCGAGACCACGAACAGCAGCACCCCCAGGCCAATCAACACCGCGCCGGCAGCCGCGGCCCACCAGCGCATCCCCGTTCCGCCCCCGCTTGCTTCAACGGCTTCCGTCCCACGTTGCGCGCCAAAGGAAACGTACACCCGGTTCCCGGCCAGCACTTCCACCGTGTAGTCCGTCAACGTGGTCGGATTCCAATCCCGGAACAGGCCCACCGCGACCTGATACTGTCCCGGCTCCAGTTCCGAGAAGCACGTCGCGTCTTCGGCTTCCTGCCGCGTCACGCCCCGCAAGACCTCGCCCGTACCTTCCTTGCGCTGCACCGTGACCTCGGCACCGGCCAGGTACGGCTCGCCTTCGTCGTACATGCCATTCCCATTCTTATCATCAAACAGTATGATGCAAATCTCGCCGTAGCCCACTTCGGGTGTGGGCGTGGGTGTCATCGGCGCGGGGGTGGGCGTCTCCACGGGCGTAGGGGTGGCGTATCCAGGCAGGGCGTAGCCCAAAAGCAGCGTCTCCCCTGGTTGCAGCGTGTCGTTTTCCGTGAGGTTGTTCAGGGCCATGAGTTCTTCCACCGGCACACCCGTGACCGAGGAGATGTACCATAGCGTATCGCCCGGCTGGACCTTGTAGAGAATGCGCCCATCGGGAAGGGGCGTTGGGGTGGGGAAGGGCGTCACCACCTGGGCCACCGCCGGCGCGTCCTTCCAGGCGAACAGCATCCCCAACCCCAGCAAAACCCCAAGCCAGCCAGCCAGCGCCCATTTCCGCATGGGTAACCCTCCAGGTGGAATCTCACGAACAAGCCCGGCCCTGCCCGCAGCGGGCCGGGCGCGCGAGGGCATTATACCTATCCGCACTTCCATACAGAAAACAGCCGTTGACGGGCCGGATGGCCCCCACCTTCCAGAAGCAAAAACCGAGGCGGCCCCCAAGGGCCACCTCGGTCGTTATTGCACGCGGGCTTTCCGGCAGGCGGCTCAAAGCACCTTCTCGATGAGTTCCGCGATGGCTTCGGGATGCGGGGCCACCTGGACGCCCATGGATTCCAGCACCCGGATTTTCTCCTCGGCCGTGCCTTCCCCGCCTTCCACGATTGCGCCGGCGTGCCCCATGCGCTTGCCCGGCGGCGCGGTGCGGCCCGCGATGTAGGCCACGACGGGCTTGCTCATGTGCTTGTGGATGAACGCGGCCGCGTCCTGCTCTTCCGTGCCGCCGATTTCGCCAATCAACACCACGGCCTTGGTCTCCGGGTCCTCCTCGAACATGCCCAGCACCTCGATGAAGCCCAGGCCGTGGACCGGGTCGCCGCCAATGCCCACCGTGGTGCTCACGCCAATGCCCCGGTTCTTCAAGGCGTACATGACCTCATAGGTCAGGGTGCCGGAGCGGGAGACGATGCCCACCGGCCCAGGCATGGTGATGTTGCCGGGGATGATGCCCGCCTGGTGGGGCCGAACTGCCCAGGCATCTTGGTGCCCGGCCAGACCAAGGCGGGCGCCCTTTTCGTCCAGGTAGCGCACCACCCGCATCAT
>JALXBY010000171.1 GCA_026991215.1 Anaerolineales bacterium | reverse complement strand
TGGTGGACGACGTGCACTTCCTCATCGGCAAGGAGCGGCTGCAGGAAGAGTTTTTCCATACGTTCAACACGTTATATGCCTACAACCGGCAGATCGTGTTCACCGCGGACCGGCCCCCCGCGGCCCTGGCCGCACTGGAGGAGCGGCTGCGTTCCCGCTTCGAGTGGGGGTTGATTGCCGACATCCAGCCGCCGGACTACGAGACCCGGCTGGCCATCGTGCGCTTCAAGGCGGAATCTCGCGGGATGCGCATCCCCGATGACGTGCTGGAATACGTGGCCCGGCACATCGAGGGCAACATCCGCACCCTGGAGGGCGCGCTCAACCGCCTTTGGGCCTACCATGAGTTGCGGGGCGTGCCGCTGACGGTGGCCATGGCCCAGGCCGTGCTCGCGGACCTGCTTTCAGGTCGGCGCTGGGCCAAGGACCCGGAGGGCGTGCTGCGCGTCGTGGCCGAGGAGTTCGGAGTGACGGTACAGGACCTCAAGGGCAAATCCCGGGCCCGCAAGGTGCTCATCCCCCGCCAGGTGGCCATGTACCTGCTGCGGGAGGACCTGCGCCTCTCCTTCCCCCAGATTGGCCGCCTGTTCGGGGGCAAGGACCACACCACGGTGATGCACGCCTGGCAGAAGACGGCCCGCGCCTACGAAGAGGACGAAGCGCTGCGGAAGCGCATCCAGCGCATTCGGGAACGGATGTACGGATAGACGCTCCCCGCCTTTGGCCGAAAAGCCAGCACGCGCCCAGGTCCTGGGCGCGTGCTTTTCGTTTCCTCGGTTTGGTTTCACGTGAAACATCGTGCAGGCGGCGGGACAGTTCGGGGTTTCCGCAAGCCTCTTTCTGCCCCATGCGACGCAAGGTGTTTCACGTGAAACATGCTTCCCCATGCGGCACAGGGTGTTTCACGTGAAACATGGGGGCAGACGCCCGCACGCCGTTCTGGAGAAGCCAGGGGCGGCTCAGGCGGTTTCACGTGAAACCTGTTCCCGCAGCAGGGCCAGGGCCGTTGTGAAGTCCTCCGGGAGCCGTGCCTCGAAGGTGCGGGGCTGCGCTTCGCCGGGCAGCCGCAGGGTCAGCCGCAGGGCGTGGAGCATGGTGCGGGCCACGGGCAGCGTGGGCCGCCGCCGTCCGTACAGCGTATCCCCCACCAGGGGGCAGCCCAGGAAGGCCGCGTGCACCCGAATCTGATGCGTCCGCCCGGTGATGGGCCGAAATTCCACCAACGCGTGGCGGGGGAAGCGTTCCAGCACCCGGTACTCGGTCTCCGCGGGCTTGCCCTGGCCCGGCACGGTCACCCGCATCCTGCGCCGGTCGTCGGGGTCCACCATCAGGGGCAGGGTCACCCGGCCCGCCGGCTGGGGCGGATGGCCTTCGACCAGGGCCCAGTAGACCTTGCGCACCTGCCGGGCCTTGAACTGCTCCTGTAGAAAGCGCAGGGCCTGCTCGTGCTTGGCCACCACCATCACGCCGGAGGTCTCTTTGTCCAGCCGGTGCACGATGCCCGGACGCAGCGGGCCGCCCACGCCTTGCAGGTCCGGGATGCGGGCCAATAGCGCGTTCACCAAAGTGCCTTCCCAGTGGCCGGGGGAAGGGTGCACCACCATGCCCGCCGGCTTGTTGACCACCACCACGTCCTGGTTTTCGAACAGCACGTCGATGGGGATGTCCTGAGG
>JALXBY010000170.1 GCA_026991215.1 Anaerolineales bacterium | reverse complement strand
TCCTCACCACTTGTGATAAAGGATCAGCGTTAGGAGCCTCTCTTTTTCTTTCCCCCTTCGGCAACATTTGCATGCACCCCCCAGGTCCGCCCAGGTTTGCTTGACCCCCTCCAACATGGTCGATAGAATGAAACACGCCTGGGGCGATGGCGGAACTGGCAGACGCGGGGGACTTAAAATCCTCTGGGCTTGGCCCGTGCGGGTTCGAGTCCCGCTCGCCCCACAAGCCCGGCCGTGGGCCGGGTTCTTTTTCGCAAAACGAGGGTTATCAAATCCCTGCTTTCCCAGAACCGGAGGAAAACCCATGGCCCAGGAACCTCGGCTTACCCATGTTGCCCAGGATGGCTCGGTGCACATGGTCGATGTCGGTGCGAAAGAACCCACCGAACGTGTCGCGGTGGCCCGGGGCGAGGTGCACATGCAACCCGAAACCTTCGCCCTGTTGCGCCAGGGCGCGCTCAAGAAAGGCGACGTGCTCACCACCGCGCAACTGGCCGGCATCCAGGCGGCCAAACGGACCTGGGAACTCATCCCCCTGTGCCATCCCCTGCCCCTGACCCACATCGACGTGGGGCTGCAACTGCGCCCTGAGTGGCCCGGTGTGGAAATCACCGCCACCGTACGCACCAGGGCCCGAACCGGCGTGGAAATGGAAGCCCTCACCGCGGTCGCAGTCGCGGCTTTGACCGTCTACGACATGCTCAAGGCCGTGGAAAAGAGCGTGCGCATCACCAACATCCGCCTGGTGGAAAAACGCGGGGGCAAAAGCGGCGACGTCCGCCTGGAATAACCACCCCCAACGATCGAACAACCATCGACCACCGACCACCGACGAACGACGATAAAAGCCACGTGCTACCGCGGCCCCGGGCCGGGATACATAAAGTTGTCTCAGGCCGCCAGAGGGAGGGGATTCCATAAACGACGGGGGAACGCCTGCCAAAGCCCAAAGCCCCATTCGGCTGGACACATACCCAGGTTCGCGCTACAATGAGGCCCGCTGTAGATTCCGGTCCGTGGGAGGTGTGCCTTGCCCAACACTCGTTCGGCCAAGAAGCGGTTGCGCCAGAACCAGAAGCGCCGGTTGCGCAACCTGTGGTTCCGGGGCCGGGCCAAGACCTTCAGCAAGAAGGCCCTCAAGGCCATGGCCGCCGGCGATGTGCAGAACGCGATTTACTACACCCGCATGGCCATCAAGGCCCTGGACAAGGCCGCGGCCAAGGGTATTCTCCACAAGAACAACGTGGCCCGGCGCAAAAGCCGGTTGATGCGCCGGCTCAACGCCCTGTTGCAGGCACAAGAAGCCCAGGGCGAAACGCCCGAAAACGTGGCCGCGTAGCCCCAGCCAGGGCGCGCGGCGGCCCCTCCTCCCTCAACCGACCGGCCGGGTCAGCAGCGGCCCGGTCTTTTGTTGTTTCCCCCACATTGGCTTGGGGAAAGCCTGACGCACCTCTCCCCCATCAGTCCACTGGCTCCAGGGGGGCCATGGAAGCCAGGAAGGGCCGGGTCCGCCCGTCGGTGAAGGTAATCATGAGAATCTGGTCCCCGCCCGCGTCTTCCACATCCACCACGGTGCCCAGGCCCCAGCGGGGGTGCCGTACGCGCATCCCCTTCCGGTACACCGGAGGTCGCATCGGGGCCGCCTTCCGCCGCTGCCGCCGGCGGACCACCGCTTGGGGGAACAGTCGATCCACGTCCCCCGTCAGGACCTCGACCGGCAGGTCCTGCAAGAAGCGGGAGGGCTTGAGGGGTTCCCATTCCCCAAAGGCCCAGCGGCTCTCCGGTACGACCAGGTACAGCCGCTCCTTGGCCCGGGTAATGCCCACGTAGAACAGCCGTCGCTCCTCGTCCACCTGTTCCTGGGTGGTGGAACGGCTGTGGGGGAGCAGACCTTCCACCAGGCCCACGATGAACACGATGGGGAACTCCAGCCCCTTGGCCGCGTGCAGGGTGAGCAGGGTCGGCGCGCCTTCGTCCCCCAGGGTATCCTGGTCGGAAACCAGGGCCACGTCTTCCAGGAAGGCCTCCAGCCCGCCCGCGGGGTAGTCGCCCGCCAGGCGTCGCAGTTCCTCCACGTTGCTCCACCGCTGGGTGAATTCCTCGGAAGTGCGGCTTTCCTTCTCCAGGTAGGCCCGGTACGCAATGTTTTCGAGAACCCAATCCAGCAGCGCCAGGGGGCTGAGGGTGGCCCCAAGTTCCACCAGTTCGGCCAGCAGGGAAGCGAATTGCATCAACACCCGCCGGGACCGGCCGCTCAGCCCATCGCGGAAGGCCTCGGGCTTGCGGGCCAGTTCCAGCAAGACCAGGCCGGACGCGGAGCCCATCCGCCGGGCCAGGTTCCGCAACAGGGCCAGGGTCTTCATCCCAATGCCCCGCGGGGGCACGTTGATGACCCGCAGCAGGCTGCTTTCGTCCTCGGGGTTGTAGGCCAGGCGCAGGTAGGCCAGCAGGTCCTTGACCTCTTTGCGGCCATAAAAGCGCTGCGTGCCCACCACGTGGTAGGGCACCCGATGGGCCAGGAAGCGCTCCTCCAGCACCCGGGACTGGGCGTTGGTCCGGTACATGATGGCGAAATCCCCCAGGCGGGCCTCGCCCCGGCGGGTCAGCGCAAGCAGGGTCTCGATTACGAAGTCGGCTTCGTCGTAAGGGTTGTTGACGTATTTGAGGGTGACCTTGGCCCCGCGGCCCTTGCGGGTGAACAGGCGTTTGGGCCGCCGGTGCAGGGGCCGAATCACCCCCAGGGCCGCATCCAGGATGTGCTGGGTGGAACGGTAGTTCTCCTCCAGGGGGATGGTGCGGGCCTCAGGGAAGTCCTTCTGGAAGCGTTCCAGGTTGCGGTAATCCGCGCCCCGCCAACTGTAGATGGCCTGGTCCATGTCGCCCACCACGAACAGGTTGCGGTGCTTTTGGGCCAGCAGCCGGGCCAGTTGGTACTGCAGCATGTTCGTATCCTGAAACTCATCGACCAGGATGTGCTGGTAGCGCTCGGCCCACTTCTCCCGCACCCCAGGGTTTTCCTCCAGAATACGAACGGCCCAGAGGAGCAGGTCGTCGAAGTCCATGGCTTTGGAGGCCAGGAGCAGTTCCTGGTAGCGGCGGTAGATGCGGGCGATGGTCCGCTGCCGGGGGGAAGATGTGGGGAACCCCTTGGGCCAGATGCCTTCGTTCTTGGCCCGGGAGATGGCGGCATGGACCGAGGCCAGGGGGTATATTACATCGGAAACTTCCACGTCCTCCATGGCCTGTTTGAGCAGCCGGCGCTGGTCCTCGGTATCGGCAATCACGAAGCGCTGGCCGAAGGGGTGATAGGTGTGCTCCAGCCGGAGGAAGCGGGCGCAGAAGGCGTGGAAGGTGCCTACGGTCAGGTTCTCGGCCCGTATGCCCAAAAGCGGGCCCAGGCGCTCTTTCATTTCCCGCGCGGCCTTGTTGGTGAAGGTAACCGCCAGGATGTTCCAGGGCGAAACGCCCAGGCCCAGAACCAGGTAGGCAATGCGGTAGGTCAGCACGCGCGTCTTGCCCGAACCGGGTCCGGCCCACACGAGCACAGGGCCGGGGGGCGCGGTCACGGCCTCCCGCTGTTGGGGGTTGAGTTCGTTCAGAAGGTCGTCCAGCGATTTGGACGGTTCGTGCATGGGCGTTCCCTTTCGTGGGTTGGGGATGTGCAACGCCCCCTTCACGCCGGGGGTTTGCGGGCGAAGTACAGGGCCACGGTGCCCAACATCCGGGGCCGGGCCTGCACGTCCACGAAACCGGCCTGGTGCAGCAAGCGGGCCATCTCTTCCGGCGGCAGGAAGTGCTCGGTGGTGCGGGGCAGGTAGCGGTAGGCCTCCCGGTCGCCAGCCAAAAGCCAGCCCAGCAAGGGAATGACCACCCGGAAATGCACGGCGATGAAGGGCCGGAGCAGGCCCCGGGGCGGCGGAGTGGTCTCCAGCGCGGCCCAACGGCCCCCTTCCCGCAGCACGCGGAAGTGCTCCTTCAGGGCCCGGGGCAGGTCGGCTACGTTCCGCAACAAAAAGCCCGAGACCACGGCGTCGAAGGTCCGGTCCGGGAAAGGGAGGGCCAGGGTGTCGGCCGCGGTCCACAGCACCCGGTGGCTGCCGGGCCGCTTCCGGCCCACGTACATCATGGGCAGGGTGAAGTCCGCGGCCACGACCCGGGCCCCGGGCCGCTGGCGCAGGATCTCGAAGGCCAGGTCCCCGGTCCCCGCGCCGATGTCCAGCACCCAGGGCCCTTCGGGGAGGTCGAGGCCGGCAATCAGGTCCCGGCGCCAGCGCAGGTCCTGCCCGCCGGTCATCAGACGGTTGAGCAGGTCATAGCGGTGCGCGATGCGGGCGAACATGGCCCGCACGCGCGTGGGGGATTTTTCCGTTGGCGTCATGGTTCACGTGTGTCGGAGGAGGGGGTGCACCTGCGGTCAGGCCTGTTCGGGCGCGGGCAGGGTGATTTTCCCGGTTTCCAGCGCGTCCAGCAGCCCTTCCACCGAACGGTAGATGATGTGGAACACCTTCTCGAAGTCCTCCATGCCGTCGTAGTAGGGGTCGGGCACTTCCATCTGGTCTCCGGCTTCGGGGTCGAATTCCCGCAGGAAGCGGATTTTCTCCCGGTAGCGGGGGTTGAGGGAAGCGAAACTCATCAACTGGGCCCAGTTCTCCTGGTCCATCACCAGGATGAGGTCGAAGGCGTCCAGGTCCTGGGGTCGGAAGAGGCGGGCCCGGTGCTCGTCGTAGCGGATGCCGTAACGCTCGGCCACGCGGCGCATACGGGGGTCTGCGGGTTCGCCCACATGCCAGGGGCCCAACCCGGCAGAATCGACCAGGTACTTCTTTTCCACACCCCGCTGCCGGGCCAGATGGCGGAAGATGGCCTCGGCCAGGGGGCTGCGGATGATGTTGCCCAGACAGACGAAGAGAATCCGCGTGGGGACAGGCCTGTCCTTCATGGCTGCCCTCGTGAACGGGATTTGGGAAAACGATTATAGCCTGTTGCCCGCGGGGAATGGCCGAAAACCCAACGGGTTCTTCGCCGGACCTTGCAGGGGCACCCGTTCAGGCCTGGGGCGTTTCGGGACGGATTTCCACCACCACCTGGTCCCGTTCCACCACCTGCCCCGGCTGCGCGGCCACTGCGTGCACCACACCGGCAAAGGGGGCCTGCAGGCGGAACTCCATCTTCATGGCCTCCAGCACCGCGACCACCTGCCCCGGCTGCACCCGGTCGCCGGGCTGCACCCGAATCTCCCGCACCTGGGCCGGAACGGGCGCGCGCAGGCGTCCATCCCCGCCGGCAGCACCGGTGGACGCGGCCTGGGCTTCGCGCCGGGCCGCCGGCGTCAACCGCCACGTCCGACCGTCCACGGCCAGCCACAGGTCGCGACCTTCCCGGTAGAGGTAAACCCGGACCCGCCGTCCGTCCACGTCCAGCACCACCGCGTGGCCGTCCACGGCCAGCACCCGGACCCGGACTTCCTGGCCGTTCACCCGCGCGGTCAGGGCGTCCTGGTCGTGTTCCAGCAGGTCCACTTCGAAGAGGTGTTGCTGCCAGCGCCAGCGCATGGGGTTTCCTCCCACGATGTGGAATCAACCCTGGTCGTGCAGGGCCTGGAACAGGGCCAGCCACTGCTCCAGGGTCAGGTCCTGGGGGCGGGCGTTGGGGGAAAGGTTCAGGTCCACCAGGGCCCGCCGGAGCGCGGCCTTGCCCCCGGGCGTGCTGGAGGCCAGGGTTTTGGCCAGGTGCTTCCGCCGCTGGGCAAAGGCCTGCCGAACCCATTGGAGGAACGCGGGGATGCGGGCCTCTGCCAGCCGGGGCTGGGGGTAAAGGTCCATGCGCACCAAGGCCGAGGCCACTTCGGGCGGCGGCTCGAAGGCCCCGGCGGGCACGGTGAACCGGATTTCCGGCCGGCCGAAGAGCTGGACCAACAGGCCCAGGCGGTTCATGCGTCCGGCCCCGGCGGTCATGCGTTCGGCCACTTCCTTCTGCACCAGCACCACGAGGCGCCGGGGCCGGGGGCCTTGCAGGAGGAGTTTCTCCAGGATGCGGGACGCGATGTTGTAAGGCAGGTTGCCCACCGCGATGTACGGCCGCGCGGCCACCAGGTCCTGCAGGGGGAGATGGAGGACGTCCTGGGTCACCAGATGGACGTTGGGGAAGTCCGCGGTCAGGTGCCGGAAGAGGAGGGCCAGGTCCGGGTCCACTTCCACGGCATAGACCTGTGCGCCCGACCGGGCCAGGAACATGGTCAGGTTGCCGATGCCCGCGCCGATTTCCAGCACCAGGTCGTGGGGGCCGGCCTCGGCCTCCTGCGCGATGCGCTGCAGCAGCCGTTGGTCCACGAGGAAGTGCTGCCCCAACCGGTGCTTGGGGCGTATGCCGAACTGCCGCAACAGTTTGCGCAACGGGGGGCTTTGCCCCTCGGCCTTCATGGGAGAATCCATAGGATTTGCTCCGGCGGTGGCGGCGGGGCCAGGAAGTACATGGTCACCCAGCGGTGCCAGGGCTGGTAATCTTCTTCACTGAAGCCCAAATCGATCCAGGGTCGGCCCGGTATCCCCCCGCCCACATCCGCAATGATGCCAAACCCATAGCCGGGCACGTAGACCTGCAGCCCCTTCATGTACCGGTACCAGGAGAGCCGCACCGCGATGATGCCCTTCTGCAGCCGGCGGCCGCTGGCGGTGATGTCATCGCAGGGGCCACCGGGCCGCACCCGGCAGGGGGAATAGGATGTGGCGTACACCCGCACCGCGCGCCAGTACCGAATGGGGCCATCGGGTGTATCCAGGGTCTGGATGGTGATTTTCGTGCCGTACCCCACGATGCGGGGCTGGGGGGCCTGCAGGGTCCAGGTGCCCAGGGTCTGCCGTTCGGCTTCCCGGCCGTTGACGTAGCGGACCAGTTCGGCCTGCACCTGCACGCCCGGCCGCCCTTCCTGGACCACCCGGAGGGTATCGATGGGTTCCTGGGGCAGGGCCTGGTACTCGACGGTATAGGGCACGGTCTTGCGCCGGAGTTCGATGGCCTCCTGAATCCGGGCCAGTTGCGGCGCGCTCCTGGGCGGCCAGGGCGCGGTCTCCTGGGTCAGCCGGTCCAGACCCTGGGGGGCAAGGCCGTACTGGGCCAGGGCTTCCCCTACAAAGGTCGCGTCGGCCTCCAGGGGCACCGGGCCTTCCGGGAAGCGGACCTGGGCTTGCGTAAAGCGGGCAGGCGCGGCCGCGGCCCATCCATAGCGTCGAAGCCAGGCGGGGGAATAGCGGCCCACGGCCACCCGGTCCGCGGCGCGCGGGCGCAGGGGCCGCAGTTCCAGCACCAGGACCTCGGCCTGGGGCAGGGGCCAGGCAGGGTCCCAGGGCTGCCCGTTGAGCCACAGGTCGCCCCTGGCCTGAAGGCCCCAGCGGCGCAGCAGGGCCTCCGGCCGCGTCCCGGCCGGGACCGCGGCGGGACCGTACACCCGGGTTCCTTCCTCGACCACGTACACCCAAACCAGGGGCCGGGAGGCCGTAGAGGGCCCGCGGGTCCGGGCCATCCACACCCAGAGGCCAACCCACAACCCGGCCAGGAGCAGGCCCACGCTCCACAGCAGCACGGTCACCCGGCCAGGTCGGGGGAAGCCCACACGCGGAGGGCCGGGGTTTGGGGGCGTTTCCGCCTTATGCACAGGGGGCCGCTCCATGCCCGAATTCCTCGAAACCCAAAGGGATAAACCTGAGTATACTGTAGACGATGCCCGGTGAGTGCCCGAAGGAGGAGAAGCGATGTTGCGCTGTATGTACTGTCATCGGCCCATGAACATCCCCAAGCGGGTGCTGGAGGAACTCTGGCCCCGCATCGAGGCAGCAGGGCAGCCGCACGTGGATTTGACCTGCCCCCGTTGCGGGCGGGTGAACAAGGTGTCCATCGAAACCCTGCGGAAGCGGTTGGGGGTGCCCCGGGCACGCAACCAGGGCGACGCCTGAGTGTTCCCTGTTAATGATGAAATTCAACTGATGGAGGTGCAACCATGCGACGGTGGCTTTTGGTGCTGGCCCTGCTGTTGGGCCTGGTGTTGGCCGCAGGTTGCGGCGGACAGGCCACCCCAACCCAAGCGCCGGAACAGGAAACGGCCGCGGAAACCCAACAGGAAACGGCCAAAGAAGAAGCCCAACCCGCTGAACAGGCCAAGGAAATCGTACTGACCATTGGCTTCACCGAATCCCGCACCGGGCGGCTGGAGGTCTCCTCCGGCCGGCAGGCCAAGGGCCTGCGCTTGTGGATGAAGCACATCAACGAAGCCGGCGGCATCAAACTGAGCGACGGCACCGTGGTCAAGTTCAAGGAAGCCTCCTACGACGACGAGTCCAGCAAGGACCGGGTCCAGGAACTCTACACCAAGTTGATTACCGAGGACAAGGCCGACTTCCTCATCAGCCCCTACTCCAGCGGCCTGACCGACGCGGCCGCGGTGATTGCCGAGCAGTACGGCAAGGTCATGCTGACCACGGGCGCGGCCTCGGACAAGACCTACCAGAAGGGCCTGACCCAGGTCTTCCAGATTTACACCCCGGCCAGCCGGTACCTGACCGGCGCGATCGACCTGCTTTTGACCACGGACCCCAACCTCAAGAAGGTGGCCTTCGTCTACGAACAGGCCAAGTTCTCTACCACGGTGGTGGAGGCGGCCAAGACCTACGCGGAAGAGAAGGGGCTGGAAATCGTGCTCTTCGAAGGGTACCCCAGCGATACCACGGACTTCGGCCCCTTCATCAACAAAATCGTGCAATCGGGCGCTGAGGCCGTGTTGGGCGGCGGCCACTTCCAGGATGGCACCACCTTTGCCCGCCAACTCTACGAAAAGCAGGCGCCGGTGAAGGCCGTGGTGCTCCTGGTCGCGCCGCCGGAGCCTGAATTCGCGGAGTTGGGCGACGCGGCCCTGGGCGTGACCGGCCCCAGCCAGTGGGAGCCTCAGGTCAAGTACACGCCCGAAGCGGCCAAGGAACTGGGCATCGAATGGTATGGCCCCACCAACGAGGAATTCGTCCAGGCCTACAAAGCCGAATACAACGAGGAGCCTTCCTACCACTCCGCGGGCGGCTACGCGGCCGGTCTGATTCTGGAATACGCCATCAAGAAGGCCGACTCCGTGGATCCGGCCAAGGTCAAGGAGGCCCTGGACAACACCGACGTGCTCACCTTCTTCGGCCGGACCAAGTTCGACACCAGCCCTGAATCCCACGGCCTGCAAATCGGCCACGAGATGGTCTACATCCAGTGGCAGAAGGACGACCAGGGCAACCTGGTCAAGCAGGTGGTCTGGCCCAAGGAAGCGGCCACGGCCGAGTTCATCTACCCCATGCGGTAACCAGCAAGGGGCGGGTCGCGACGCGGCGGCCCGCCCCTTTTAGCCTTTCCCCAGGAGGTGACCCATGGCCCTGCCTTTGGTTGCGGAATCGCCTGTACAGGTGGTGGACGACCCCAAGACCTGGTTGCGGGACCTGTTGCCCGACCCGCAGGAAGAATGGGCCCACATGCTCAAGTTCGCGCTCTTCACCGAGCACGACAAGATGGCCATGGCCGAAACCGTGGAGGTCCTCTTCCGGCGGGGGCCTGAATTGGTGGTCAACACCTACGATTACCTGCGCCGCTTCCCCGAAACCGCCGCGGTGCTGGGCTGGGAGACCGAAGTCGATGAAGAACACCTGGAAGAACGGCGCCGCTTCTTCACCATCTGGCTGGCCCGCACCCTGAGCATGGATACCGGCGGTGAGTTCGGGGACTACCTCTTCTATGCCGGCAAGGTGCACGCGGGCCACGGCCCCCGACGCATCCACGTGCCGCCCAAGTACGTGCGGGCCTCCATCGGGCTGGTGCTGGCGTCCTTCGCCCAGTACATGGCCGAAGCCCATCTGCCGGGTGAGACCATCGCGGCGGCCATGGCCGGGTGGAACAAGTACCTTTCCGTGCAGTTGCACATGATGGAACTGGGCTACGAAGCGGCCCGGGACATCGACGAAGGCACCTTCTCCGTGCCGGTGCGGGTGTTCGGCATCCTGCGGCCCAAGATGCCCGCCCAGTTGCGGCCTGTATGGGTCCATGCCGATGCCACCGTGGGTGACGTGCTGCGCAAGTTCTTCAGTTACTACCCCGTAGCCCGGCGGGAGGCCCTGCAGCGGGTCTGGCGGGCCACCGAAAAGCCCGATTCCCTCTGGATGGACGTGGAACCCGCGTACCAACCCAAGGCCGGCTGGCGCTTCCTGCTCAACGGTCGGGAAATCCTCTACATGGACGAAGGGTTCCTGACCCCCGTCCGGCCTGGGGACAAAGTGGACATCTTCCCGCCCGGCCGTTAAGGGCTTCCCGAAGGCCCTGCCGCGCGACATCATCGCAACGGGAGGCCGACCATGCCCGAAGCCTACATCCGGCCCCGGTCCTTGGAGGAAGCGTTGCAGGCCCTGGCCGCGAACCCTGAGGCCCGGCCCATGGGCCGGGGCTTCTTCCTCTTGGGAAGCCAAAAGTACCGGGGCCCCGTCATCGACCTGCAGGACCTGGGTCTGGATACCCTTCGCCGGGAGGGGAACGAGTGGGTCCTGGGCGCGACCCTGCCCCTGCAGGCCCTGCTGGAGCACCCGGACGTGCCGGAAGCGTGGCAGGCCCTGGTGCGACGGGCCGCGCCCTACCCCCAACGGGCCCAGATGACCGTGGCCGGAAGCCTGGTGGCCGCGGACGGCCGTTCCTTGTGGGCCGCGGCCCTGCTTGCCCTGGACGCCCGCCTGACCCTGCTGAAGCAGGGGGAATCGGCCCAAACCGTCCACGTGGGCGACTGGCTCCCCCTGCGGGCCGAGTGGCGGGGATGGTTGATGACCGAGATTCGCATCTCCCAGGTGCCGCAACTGGCCTGGGAAGTCGTGGCCCGGTCCCCCGCGGACCGGCCCTTGCTGCTGGCCGCGGTAGCCGCGTGGCCCCGGGGTCGCACCCGTGTGGTCGTGGGCGGCTGGGGCGATGCGCCCCGCCTGGCCCTGGACGGCCCCACGGCCCACGGCGCGGTGGTGGCCGCCCAAAACGCGGCCTACGATGCCCAGGACCATCTGGCCTCCGCGGAATACCGGCGGGAGGTGGCCCAGGTCCTGGTCCGCCGCTGCCTGCAACGCTTAAATTTGGTGGACCCCAACGACCTGAAGGGGTAATTCTGTGAATTTTCGGGGTATACTTGGTGCCCCTCGGCCGGTATTGGCCGAGGGGTTTCCTTAATCCCACGCCTCGGAGGGAGCCATGACGCGACCCACGATTGCCATCCTGGGCGGCACGGGCAAGGAAGGCCGCGGCCTGGCCTACCGCTGGGCCAAAGCGGGGTATCCCGTCATCATCGGTTCCCGCAGCCCGGAGCGGGCCCAACAAACCGTCGCCCTGCTGCGGGAGCGCCTGGGTCCGGAAGCCCACCTGCAGGGCATGGAAAACCGGGATGCGGCCCAGGCCGGCGAGATTGTGGTCATCAGCGTGCCCTATGCCGGGCTTCCCCCCTTGCTGGAACACATCCGGGATGTGGTGCAGGGCAAACTCATCGTCAACGTGGTGGTGCCCCTCAAGCCCCCCAAGGTGACCAAGGTGTGGCTCCCGCCCGCGGGGAGCGTGGCCCAGGAAATTCAGGAAGCCCTGGGCCCCGAGGTCGCGGTAGTGGACGCGTTCCAGAACATCGCCCACGCGCTGCTCTGGGGGGATGGTCCCATCGATTGTGACGTGCTGGTGGCGGGGAAGGGCAAGGCCAACCGGGAGCGGGTCATGGCCCTGGTGCAGGATGCCGGCCTGCGGGCCATCGACGCCGGGCCGATTGAGAACTGCGCGGTGGTCGAGGGCCTGACCAGCCTCTTGATTTACATCAACAAGCGTTACGGCAGCACCCACGCGGGCCTGCGCATCACCGGCCTTGCCCCAGCGGAATGAAACAGGAACCCCCACAACCACCGACCAACGACGATCGACGATCGACCATCGACCACCGACCACCGACGCTTAACTCCCCCATTTGTCGCGCCCCGCGGAATTAGAGTAGAATAGCCCTATCCCCGCCTGGCGAGTCACATCGGCCATTTCGAGGGTCCCGCCATGAGCCAGATTGCCCAGCAAGTCTTCAATGCCCTGCAGTTGGGCAGTTTCTACGCCCTGATTGCCCTGGGCTACAGCATGGTCTACAGCATCCTGATGCTGTTCAACTTCGCCCACGGCGACGTGTTCATGGTGGCCACGTACATCGGCTACTTCGTGGCCGTGGGCCTGTTGGGGCTGGTGGCGGCCTCGATGCTGCCCCTGCCTTCCTGGGCCTTGTTCGTGCTCACCCTGGTGCTCACCATGTTCCTGGCCTCCTTCGTGGGCATTCTGGTGGAGTTGGTGGCCTACCGCCCCCTGCGGGATGCGCCCCGCGCCTCGGCCGCCATCACCGGCCTCATGGTGGGCATCTTCATGGAGACCGGCGTCCTGGCCCTGCTGGGCGCCAGCCGAAAAGACTTCCCGGCCCTGATTCCCCCCCAGACCTTTCAGTTGGGTCCCATCTACGTGACCAACCTGAAAATCCTCACCCTGGGCATGACCCTGCTTCTTTTGGTGTTGCTTTACCTGCTCATCCATCACACGAAGTTGGGCATGGCCATGCGGGCCATGTCCTTCGACTACGCGGTGGTGCCCTTGCTGGGCATCCCCATGAACACGGTGATTTCCTTCACCTTTGCCCTGGGCTCGGCCCTGGCCGGGGCCGCGGGCATCCTGTATGGCATGTCTTACCCGGTGCTGGACCCTTACATGGGCGTCATCATCGGCTGGAAGGCGTTCGTTGCTGCGATTCTGGGCGGCCGCGGCTCGATTTTCGGCGCGGTGGTCGGCGGGTTCATGCTGGGCGCGATTGAAATCTTGGTCGCCGCGACCATGCCTTCCACCATGCGGGACCTGATTGCCTACAGCATCGTGCTGCTCATCCTCACCTTCCGGCCCTATGGCCTGTTCGGTGAAGAGTACAGCGCCCGGCTCCGGCTCTAAACCTTTCTGGAAAGTCATGCCAACCAGGTCGCATCCTCTGAGGCAGGCGCCATGAGCATATCGGTATCCTCCACCCCCTTCCGGCGTTCCCTCCGCAGCAAACTGCAGGCCCTGCGGGATGTGCCCGTAGGCAGTTGGTTCCTGGGCGCGGCTCTGGCCGTGTTGCTGGAATGGTACATTGGCCCTGCCCTGGCCTATGCCCTGGGCCTGGGCCAGATTCCGGCCATCTTCGGCCTCTCCTTGATTTTGAAAAAGCCATGGTTGATCCCTTCGGTGCTGCTCTACCTGGTCCTGATTTACGGCCTGCCCCTTGCGGTGATGGCCCGCCTGAGCGCGGGCCTCATCCGCCGGCTGGAAGCCCGGCTTTCAACGGGGGTGTACGTCGGCCTGCACCTGGTACTGCTTTTCTTCCTGCTCTGGGCCTGGAGCAGCGCGGACGACTACCGGCTCCTGGTCATTCGCCTGCTGGCCATCAACATCCTGGCCACCATGAGCCTGAACATCGTCAACGGTTGGATGGGCGAGTTCTCCGTCTCGGTGGCCGGGTTCATGGCCGTGGGCGCATACGTTTCCTCGGTGCTCATGGTGTGGGGCTTCGTGAACGACGACGTCTTCGGCCCGCCGGTGTTCCCGCCCCAACTCGCGCCCATGGCCTTCCCCATCGTGCTGGTGATTGCCGGCGCGGTCACGGCCTTTAGCGCCTTAGCCGTGGCCATCCCCTCCTTCCGCACCCGGGGGGACTACCTGGCCATCATCACCCTGGCGTATGTGTTCATCGTCAGGAGTTTCTTCGAGAACATGGAATTCATCGGTGGCCCGCGCGGCTTCATGAATCAGCCCGAAGTGGCCGGGTTCCCCATGGTGTTCTTCTGGACCGTGTTTGGCATCTGGGTCATGCGGAACTACGTGACTTCCATTCTGGGGAAGGCCACCAACGCGGTGCGGGACAACGAATCCGCGGCCGAGATGATGACCATCAACACCCGGGCCGTGAAAATCACCGCGTTCCTCACCCATGCCTTCTGGGCTGGTGTGGCCGGCGGGCTGTATGCCCACGTCATCGGGTACATCAACCCCGCGACCTTCGACATCCGCCGGTCTGCGGAAATCCTGGGCATGCTTTACCTGGGCGGGCTGAACTCCATTACCGGTTCCCTGCTTGGGCCGGTGCTCTTCATGTTCCTGAGCGAAGTGCTGCGGCCCTTCCAGTTGCTCAAATGGCTGGTCATCCCCGTGATTTTGATTTATGCCATGATTCGGCGGCCACGCGGTCTCATGGGCTTCCAGGAGTTGCGCATCCCCTTCCTGGAGCGCCGCCGCATTGCTCGCGAGGAGGAGAAACTCCATGGCGCTGCTGGAGATTGAGGGCCTGACCCACTGGTTCGGCGGCCTGCGGGCCGTGTACAACTTCCACACCCGCATCGAGCCGGGGGAAATCCGGGGCCTCATCGGGCCGAACGGTGCCGGGAAGACCACCATTTTCAACCTGGTCACCGGCTACTACCGGCCCACCGAAGGCCGCATCGTCTTCCTGGGCCGGGATATCACCGGCAAACGGCCCAACGAAATCGGCAAACTGGGCATCAGCCGCACCTTCCAGAACCTGCGGCTGTGGACCCATCTGACCGCGCTGGAGAACATCATGCTGGCCTATTACGGCCAGATTCGATACGGCCTGATAGGGGCCTTCTTCAACACCCGCCGGCGGCAGGAAGAAGAGGCCCGCATCGAGGTCGAGGCCATGGATTTGATGCGGATGCTGGAAATCGAAACCTATGCCCACCGGGTGGTCAGCGGGCTTCCCTATGGCATCCAGCGCAAGGTAGAAATCGCCCGTGCCCTGGCCACCAAACCCAAACTCCTGCTCCTGGACGAACCCACCGCGGGCATGAGCCCCGCGGAGATGTTGGAAACCATGGAGTTCATCCAGTTTGTCCGCGAACGCTTCAACCTGACCATCTGGCTCATCGAACACCGGATGAAGTTCGTGATGAACCTGTGCAACTGGATTCAGGTGCTCAACTTCGGGGAAGTGATTGCCGAAGGGCCGCCCGATGTCATCCGGGACCATCCTGACGTCGTTCGAGCCTACCTTGGGGAGATGGTGGAGATATGAGCAGCCCACAGCTGGTGGTCGAAAACCTGGAAGTGTATTACGGCAACATCCGCGCCGTGCATGGCATCTCTTTCCACGTGAACAAGGGGGAGATTGTGGCCATCATCGGCGCGAATGGGGCCGGCAAGACCTCGACCTTGCGGGCCATTTCCCGCTGGATGGTCAAGGTCGGTCCCAAAACCCGCATGACCTTCGAAGGCCATGACCTGCTCCGGTATCCCCCCCACAAGGTGGTCAGCGAACTGGGCATCAGCCACGTCCCGGAGGGGCGCCGCATCTTCGGCAACCTGACGGTGTGGGAAAACCTGATGCTGGCCACCTACGCCCGCAAGGACCGGCACAACCTCAAGCGGGATTTCGACATGGTGTTCGATCTCTTCCCCCGCCTGGCCGAACGGCGCAACCAAAAGGCCGGGACCCTTTCCGGCGGGGAACAGCAGATGCTGGCCGTGGCCCGCGCCTTGATTACCGGCCGGCGCATGATGCTATTGGACGAACCTTCCATGGGCCTGGCCCCCCTGCTCATGCAGGAGATGTTCGCCGCGCTGCGGCAAATCAACCGGGAAGGCACCACCATCCTTTTGGTGGAACAGAACGCGCACATGGCCCTGAAGTTCGCGCATCGGGGCTATGTGTTGGAGACCGGGAACCTGGTCCTGGAAGGTCTGACGATGGACTTGTTGCAAAACCCCCGCGTCAAGGAAGCCTACCTGGGAGGCTGAGTATGCCCCGCCTGCATGCCCGCATCCATGGGCTGGTGCAGGGCGTGGGTTTCCGCCACTTCACGTGGAAGCGGGCCCAACGCCTGGGCCTGCAGGGTTGGGTCCGCAACCGCCGCGACGGTACGGTCGAGGTGATGGCCCAGGGCCCCAAACCGGCTTTGGAGGCCCTGCTCGAAGCCCTGCACCAGGGCCCCCTGGGGTCCCGGGTAGACAGGGTGGACGTCACCTGGCTGGAAGACGAGGACGCGACGCTGCCCACCACATTCGAGGTGTGGCCGACGGTGTGAGGGGGCATGGGTGTTGGTCGGTGGTCGTTCGTCGTTGGTCGATGGTCGTTCGTTATTGCTGGAAGGGCCGCCGCGCGCCCGCCCCTTGCTTGACGCTGCTTTTAGAGCGTCTTATACTAAGCCTGAACCCCAGGGGTTGTGCTGGCCG
Organism: Anaerolineales bacterium; assembly: GCA_026991215.1. GTDB lineage: Bacteria > Chloroflexota > Anaerolineae > Anaerolineales > DRMV01 > S139-71. The sequence continues at coordinate 3,278 of JALXBY010000170.1, read as the reverse complement.
TAACGCTTCGGGTCGGGGTGTAGCGCAGGTGGTAGCGCACCGCGTTTGGGGCGCGGGAGTCGGCGGTTCGAGTCCGCCCACCCCGACTTTGGTTTTTTCCAGAAAGGTCCCCGCTACGGGCCACGAGGAACGGGCCGTCTTGCAACAACGCCTTCATCCCAGCCTTGGGGTAAGGAAGATGGCCAAACCCAAGTACGATTTCATCATCGAAGCCGTGCATTACGGCAACGGGCACATCGCCTGGGCCCGGGGGTACCGCCGGCGTTTCGTCCATTATTCCGATTGGGAAATCCACCCCCGGGAGACCATCATCCAATGGCTCCGGGAAGGCAAACGTATCGCGGTAGGACGACGCCGTCCCTTGCAGGGGAACGAGTTCGACATCTTCGACGAAGTGGTGTTGGTGCACCGGCAGGGGCAGCCCTTCCTGACCACCCGCAAGCAGCCCCAGGCCCAGCGGGAACTGGAAGGCACGCCCATCCTTTGATGCGCGCGGTGCCGCTTCGATTCCATATCGTGAGCGAGGGTCCGTGCAGCCAGCAAGTGGGTTCACCCGGCGTGGACGTGGCACCCATCCCTGAACCCCCGCGGGCCGGGGACGAACTCCCCCGGCACGCTTTTCGTCATGTCGGGCCTTGTTCCCAGATTCCCGCGTACCGGAGGCGTTTCCATGAGTTTCCCCGTGCTTTCCGCCGTGGCCTGGCCGTATGCCAACGCCCTGCTCCATGTGGGGAACCTGGCCGGCGCGTACCTGCCCGCCGATATCTTCACCCGCTACCAGCGCATGAAGGGCCGACGGGTGCTCATGGTCTCCGGCTCCGACGCCCACGGCACCCCCATCCTGGTCCGGGCCTTAGATGAAGGCTCCACGCCCGAAGCCGTCTACCGCTACTACCACGAGCGCTTCCTGGAACTGTGGCAGAAACTGGGCATTTCCTTCGACCTCTACACCTCCACCCACACCGAGAACCACTTCCGGGTCTCCCAGACCCTGTTCCGGGCCATCTACGACAACGGCTACCTCTTCGTGGCCAAGGAAAAGCAGTGGTACTCCCCCACCTTTGGCTTCCTGCCGGACCGCTTCGTCGAAGGCACCTGTTACATCTGCGGGTACGAAAACGCCCGGGGCGACCAGTGCGACAAGTGCGGCAACCTGCTGGACGCGACCAAACTCATCAACCCCCGCTCCCGCATCGACGGCAGCATCCCCGAACTGCGGGAGACCGAACACTTCTACATCGACCTGCCCAAACTACAATCGCGGCTGGAAGCCTGGCTGGAAACCCGCGTGGGCCGCTGGCGGCCCTTGGTGGTCAACTTCTCCCTGGGCCTGTTGCGCAGTGAAGGCCTGAAGCCCCGGCCCATCACCCGCGACCTGAAATGGGGCATCCCCGTGCCCTTAGAGGGCTGGGAGCACAAGGTCATGTACGTGTGGTTCGAGGCGGTCATCGGGTACCTTTCCGCGACCATCGAGTGGGCACAACTCGCGGGCGACCCCAAAGCCTGGTACGACTGGTGGTACGCGCCCGAGGCCCGCACGTATTACTTCATCGGGAAGGACAACATCCCCTTCCACGCGCTGCTCTGGCCGGCCCAACTCATGGCCGCAGGCCCCCGCTTTGGCGCGCTGTGGGATGGCACCCAGGCCGAGTTCAACCTGCCTTACGACATCCCGGCCAACGCCTTCCTGAACCTGGAGGGCCAGAAGATTTCCGGCAGCCGCAACTGGGCGGTCTGGGCTTTGGACTTCCTCTCCCGCTACGACCCGGACCCCCTGCGCTACTACCTGACCCAGGTCATGCCCGAACACCAGGATACCGACTGGGACTGGGCCCACTTCCTGCGCAGCAACAACGAGGAACTGGTGGCCACCTGGGGCAACCTGGTCCACCGGGTGCTTTCCTTTACGTACCGCCACTGGGAAGGACGCATCCCAGAACCCGGCCCCCTGACCGCGGAGGACCAGGCCCTGCTGACCCAAATCGAGGCCGGTTTCGCCCAGGTGGGGGAACATCTGGAACAGGTCCGGCTCCGGGCCGGTTTGCAGGAGGCCATGCGCCTGGCCCGGGAGGTCAACCGCTACCTGGAACGCCGCGCACCGTGGGCCTTGGTCAAACAGGAGAAGAAGGACGAGGCCGCGACCGTGATGTACACCGCGCTTCAGGCCATCAACCACCTGAAACTCCTGTTCGCGCCCTACCTGCCCCACACCTCCGAGGCCCTGCACCGGATGCTGGGGTTCACCCAGCCCCTGTTTGGCTCCCTGGTGGTGGAAGACGTGGAAGACGCGCTGGGCCCCCGGCGCATCCTCCGGTACCGGGGCGAAGAGGCCACGGCCCGCTGGGAACCGCAACCCCTTCCAGCCGGGCAGACCATGGAAAAACCCACCCCCTTGTTCCGCAAACTGGACCCCGGTATCGTGGAAGAGGAACGGGCCCGCCTGGGCCGACCTGCGGACACCTCGACCACGTAGTGTGGCGGACCGGCGGGGCATCCCGCCGGTCCGGTCGGTCGGGCAGCCCCGCCGAACCTGGCCCCGGGCTGCCCATACCAAGGAGTTGCAGACATGCCGCCCCTCAATCCGTTGAAGGTGGTCAACCTGGCCCCCTTTGCCCGCCGCAACAGCCCCCACCTGAACTGGATGCAACGCCTGCAGGGGGCCATGCAGTACGGCTGGCAGTGGTTCCGGGAATACCCCGCCCAGGAGCGGCTGGTAGAACTGCTTCGCGAACACCTGGACCGCCGCTTCCTGGTCTTGCTCAACTTCCGCCCCTACGAAAACCAGCCGCCGTTCCCGCCCATCCTGGTGGGGCCCAGTGGCGTGCACTTGCTGTATCCCACCTATCTCAAAGGGGATTTCCGCGTTCGTGAAGACCGGCTCTGGGTCTATGATTCGGGCAAGCAGCGTTACAAACCCGTGCGTCCCGACCCGGTCCAGGCGCTGAAGGGCCTGCGGGGTCAGTTGCAACAACTGCTGGAAGAGCGGCTGAGCACGTCCGTCCCCGAAGTGGAAGCCCGCCTGGTCTTCCTGGACCCGGCCAGTTACGTGGACGTCTCCCAGGCCGAGATTCAACCCATCATGGTGGATGGCCTGCCCCGCTACCTGGAGCAACTCATCCGCAACCGGCGGTACCGCAGGACTCAGATTCAACAATGGCTGGAGGTGTTCCTCCACTGGAAGCCCACCCAGGCCCCGGCCCAGGCGCCCAGGGCCAGACCCGCCGCGGCCAAAACGCCGACCAAAACGGCCCCGGCCCGGCCCGCGCGCAAACCCCAAC
>JALXBY010000169.1 GCA_026991215.1 Anaerolineales bacterium | reverse complement strand
CGGGCGTTGTTGGCGTCGGCCGCGCTGCCTGGGGTGTTCCCGCCGGTGCCCTGGGATGACAGCCACCTTTTGGTGGACGGCGGTGTGCTGGACAACGTCCCGGTGCGCCTGGCCCGCTTCCTGGCCCCCAAAACGCCGGTGGTGGCCGTGGTGCTGACCGCGACGCCGGAAGAGGTGGCGCAACGCCCCATGCCGCGGGTGGCCGAACGCATCCCCTTCCTGGGCGGCCTGCTGGAACGCCTGAGTTACGTGCAGGCCATGAGCGTGTTCCTGCGCACCATGGAGTTCGCAGGCTCGGCCCTGACCTTTGCCCGGCTGCAATTGGATGCCCCTGAGGTCCTGGCCCGGCTGCCCGTGGGCCATATCTCCTCCCTGGAACGGCACGTAGACGCCGAAGCCCTCTGGGAACGGGGCCGGCAGGTGGCCCTGGAGATGCTCCCGAAAATCCAACAGGCCCTCCAGCAACCCGCCTGCCAGACCTGCCCTGGGCCGGATGCCGAAACCATCCTGTTTCTGGAGTGAGCCATGACGTGGGAACACATCAGCGCCCTGATTTTGCTTACCATCCTTGAAGTGGTCCTGGGCATCGACAACATCGTGTTCATTACCGTGCTGGCTTCCCGCCTGCCCCCCAAACACCAACGTCTGGGGGAACGGTTGGGCATCGGGGCCGCGGTGGTCAGCCGCGTTCTGCTTTTGACCATCATCGAATGGATTCAAAGCCTGCGTGAAACCGTGGCCTTCAGCATCTTCGGCCACGCCCTGACCTATCGCTCCCTGATTCTGCTCGGCGGGGGCCTGTTCCTTTTGGCCAAGTCCACCCATGAGATTTACAAGCGCATCGAGGCTGTGGAAGGGGGCGAAAAGCACGCCCACCCAACCGAACACGCGGCGCTGTACCCCATGCTGGGCCAGATTTTCCTGATGGATATGGTCTTCTCCCTGGATTCGGTCATCACCGCGGTGGGTATGGCCCGGGCGTATTGGGTGATGGTCACCGCGATTCTGCTGGCCGCGGTCATCATGGTGGTGGCGGTGGACGCGGTGAGCCGGTTCCTTTCCATGCATCCTTCCATGAAAATCCTGGCCCTGTCCTTCCTGGTGCTCATCGGCGCGCTGTTGGTCATCGAAGGCTGGGCGCCGGAAAAGGCCGAAGAACTGGGCCTGAAGAACTACGCGTACTTCGCCATGGCCTTTTCCTTCACGGTGGAACTCATCAACATCCGGGTGGCCCGGGGTCGGGCGCGGCGCAAAGCGACCCAGGAGGGCGCGTGAATGCAGCCCTTCCTCGTGGTCGGCCCCGGCGCGGTGGGGACCTACCTGGGCGGCAGCCTGGCCCTGCACGGGTACCCGGTGGTGTGGCTGGCGCGGCCCCGCCATCGGGAGGTTCTGCCAAGCCAGGGCCTGCACCTTGCTCTACCTTTTGGGGAATTTCACCTACCCGCGGGGCCGGTGGTTACAGACTGGGAGCAGGCGCTGGACTATAGGCCCCAGGCCGTACTGCTGGCGGTCAAAGGGTATCACCTGGCGGAGGTCATCCAGGCGCTGGCCCCGGTCGCGGAACGGGTGCCGCCGGTGCTTTGCTTCCTCAATGGCGTGGGTGCGGAGGAGCGCCTTGCCGAGGTGTTGGGGCCGGAGAAGGTGGTCCACGCCACGCTGCTCACCGCGGTGGAAGGGC
>JALXBY010000168.1 GCA_026991215.1 Anaerolineales bacterium | reverse complement strand
ATGGTACAGGGTGCCCCGTTCGGTCTCCACCCGCAGGCGCAGGGCGTAGGGGCCTGGGGGCAGGGTGGAGGTATCCCAGTCGGCCAGCCAGCCCTGGGCCGTGCTCTGGGTCATCACCGCGATGGGCAGCCACCCCACGGGCGTGATGCGCTGGCCCGGCCGGGGCAGGGCCTGGTATTCCAGCACGGCCAGGCGGAAGCCGGGCACCGCGGTGCGGCCCTCCACGGTCACCGTGCCCTGGACCGAACTGTTGGGCGCGGGCGCGGTGATGGCCACCGGCCGGACCTGGGGCGTAGGGCCGGGCGTGGCCCCGTAGCCAAGGATGGCCAGAAGCAAGAACGGCACCAGGGCCACGGCGACCGCCCTGGATGCCTGCTTGCCGGTTCGGGCGGCGTGTTTGGGAAGGGGATGGACGTCCACGCCTCACTCCGCGGAAAGGTTCAGGTTGGCCCGGGCCTGCAGGCAGAGGCGGATGCCGCCCCGGGCCAGCCATTGGGTTAGGGTGCCGCTGCGGGCTTTGCCGGCCAGCGCGTCCTGGTAGATGCCCAGGCCCCAGGCCACGTACCGTTGGGTCTCGTGGGGCCACAGGTCTTCGGGTTCCTGCAGGCGACGGAAGCCGCCGTTGTACGCGGCCAGGCTCAGCCGTACGTCCCCGCCGGTCTTTTCCCAGGCCCGCTTGAGGTAGCCCAGGCCCCGCCGGGCGTTGGTTTCGGGGTCGTAGGGGTCTTCGCCTTCTTCGAAGTGATAGGGCATGACCTGGAACAGGCCCATGGCCCCGGCCCGGGAGCGGGCGAAGGGGTCGCCGCAGGATTCGATCTGCATGACCGTGGCAATCAGGTTGGGGTCCAGGCCGTAGGTCTGGCTCCAACGGCGGATGTGGGCCTCCCAGTAGCGCACCTCGGGCCGAAAGAGGGGGGCCAGCACGGAGGGCGTGGTGGTGCTCGCTGGTGCATCCTGGGCCGCGGTCGCGGCTTCCTGCGCGAGGGGGCCTTCCACCCACGCGGTCACCAGCGCGCTGAACACCAGGGTCAGGGCCAGGATGAGCAGGCCAATCAGGATATGCAGGGGGCGCAGGGGGACGGCGTCTTCCATCATGGCCCAATTGCGGGGCGATTCGGATGTGCCCTCCCATGGGGCACCTGCAGTATACCGGATTTGGGGCCTGCGGTTGGGCCTGAGAGGGTGTGGATGGCTCATCACACGGAGCCACGGAGGACACAGCGAAAGCGCGCTGTGCCCTCCGGGTGTGGCCCGCCGTCATCGTGGGAGGCATGGGCTACCATCGGTATAATGAAATCCGCAATTTTTCAAAGCACGAACCGGGGGCTTGCGTGGCATATGGGCCGTCGCCCAAAGCCGCGACACAACGGGTCTTCCCTGGCTCTCCACCTGCTGGCCCTGGCTACCTGGCTGGCCGTGGGGGTGCTGGGCTGGTTCGTCTTCCCTGTAGAAGGCCCTGGCCGGCCTGGGGCCGTTGGGCTGTGGCTGCTCTTTGGCCTTGGGCTGCTGTGGGCCGCGTACCGCGGGGCTTACGGCCTGTTCTACTTCGTCCTGCAAACGGCCTTCGTGGTGGGCCTGCTCCTCCTGGCCCCGGTATGGAGTCCCTTTCCCATCCTGTTCTTTCTTCTCAGTGCGCAGGCGGTCCTGGTCTACCCTGGCCGGCGGGCGTGGGGCTGGGT
>JALXBY010000167.1 GCA_026991215.1 Anaerolineales bacterium | reverse complement strand
GACGTGGACCGCTTCCTGGAGACCATTGAGGCCTTCCTGAAGCAATCCCAGACGTAAAGGCGTTCCCCGGGACCAGATGCCCTGTCCACCGTCCGCGGGAAATCCGCAAGTTTTGGCGCCGAAACCGACCCAAGTGAACCCGTTTCCCCATGGAGGAAGCCCCCGATGACCGAAGAAACCCGTGCCCAGGCTTCGGCCCAACCCTCGGAAGAGACCCAGGACAAGCCCGCCCGCAAACGTAAGCCCATACCGCCGGAGCAGGCCACCGTCCTGGTCGTGGAAGACAACGTGGCCAACTTCGTGCTCATCGCCCGGATGCTGGGCTTCATCGGCATCGATGCCAAGTGGAAGACCTCCGGGTACGAGGTGGTCGAATACGCGGATTCCCTCCCCAAGGTGGACCTGATTTTGCTGGACCTGCGGCTGCCCTATGAGGATGGGTACGAAGTGCTCAAGAAACTCCGGGCCTCCGAACGCTGGAAGGACGTCCCGGTGGTTGCCGTGACCGCAGAGGCCAGCGTGGAACAGATGCGGAAGGCCAAGGAAGCCGGGTTCGACGGATTCATCGGCAAGCCCCTGGACCCCGACCGGTTTCCGGACCAGATTCGGCGGATTCTGGCAGGAGAGGAAGTATGGGAACTGTGACCCCCCCTGAGCCGACGCCCTCCACCGTGTCCCTGCCCTGGTACCGGCGGGCGACCTTACGGCTCTTCTTTACCCTTCTGGTGCTGGTCTTGTTCTTCCTCCTCGTTCAGGGGGTTGGGATTTACCTGCAGGCGCGGCAGACCCTGGGTTTCTCCATCCGGCAGTTGACCGGCCTTTCCAACGTGGCCCTGCGTTTCATGAACAACCACTTCGAGCATCAGGTCGAGCAACTGCGCCAGGTCCTCTCCACCAACGAAGGCTTTCGGCAGGACCTGGCCTCTCTGCCCGAACTGGAACAGCGACCGGTGGATTTCCAACTGGCCCGCACCCGTCTGATTTCCGCGTTCGTCGCCCAGTTGGGGGAGCCTTCCCATCCCCTGGGCATTGACAATATGTGGATAACGGACAAATCGGGCCGCGTGTGGATTGCCACCCGCGAGGCCTGGGAGGGCCAGACCCTGCCCGAAGAACTCATGGCTCCCGCCCGCACCCTGCCGTTCACCCAGACCCGCGTCTTCGCCTGGTCCGAACTGGAGGATTTCGGCCTCCAGGACCCCATCATCGGCGTGGTGTATCGGGTACAGGACCCCAAGCACCAGGATTGGTGGTTCTTCCTGTTCGCATCGACCAACAACGTGCGGTTGTGGTTGGACAGTTACCAGGGCGTGGCCCGCAACTTCACCCTGCATCTACCCAACGGTCGGGTGTACCGTTATTCGCCCATCCTGGGCACGCTGACCCCCCTTGACCAATGGCCCAACGCCCAGAACCGCAAGGCCATGCAGGTGGACACCTGGTCGGGCCTGATGTCCTCGTTGCTTCGCCGGCAGCCGGCCATCTTGCCCATGACCCAGGATGGGGTCCCCATCCAGGTGATGTATCTCCCAGGCCAACGGGGGATGCTGGGTGTCTTCCAGGAAAGCCAGAACACCCTGCAGCCCTTTGGCCTTGGGGTCTGGATTTCGGTGCGGCAACAAGTGACCCCGGTGGTGCTGCAGGGCCTGCGCACGTCGGCCGTCCTGACCGGTGGCCTGA
>JALXBY010000166.1 GCA_026991215.1 Anaerolineales bacterium | reverse complement strand
CTCCTGGCCCAGGACCTGACGCCCCAGGCCGAAACCCGGGTGCACCCCGTGCCCGAACCCATTCCCTCCGGCTGGAAGGCCGTGGACATCGGCCCCAGGACCATCGAAGCCTTTGGTAAGCGCCTGCGCGAGGCCCGGACCGTAATCTGGAACGGACCCATGGGTGTTTTCGAAATCGAACCCTTTGCCCGGGGCACCTTTGCCCTGGCCTGGGTGCTGGCCGACGCGCCCGCCGCGGTCTACGTAGGCGGCGGCGATACCGCGGCGGCCGTGGACCGGGCCGGGGTCGCGGACCGCATGACCCACGTTTCCACCGGCGGTGGCGCGACGCTGCACCTGCTGGCCGGCGACCCGCTCCCCGCGGTGGAGGTCCTGTTGGATAAGGAGGGGTGACCCATGCGCAACCCCCTGCGTCGATGGATGGGCTTTCCCGACCGCTACTTCCGCCTGACCCTGCGCCTCTTGCGGGACCCGCGCGTCCCTGCCTACCTGAAACTCCTCCCCCTGGCCTCCCTGCTGTACCTGCTCTTCCCCGACCTGTTCCCCGGTCCCCTGGACGACGTGACCGCCTTCTTCGTGGGGATGTACCTTTTCGTGCGGCTCAGTCCCCAGGAAGTGGTCCAGGAATATCTGGAGGAGACGTAAGGCATGGACGGGCCTACGTTTTCCGTGGTGGTCCCTGTGTACAACGAGCGGGAGAACCTGCCCGAACTGTACCGCCGGGTGCGCGCGGTGATGGAAAGCCTGGGGGAACCCTGGGAACTGGTCCCGGTCGATGACGGTTCCACCGATGGCTCGACCGAGTACCTGCGGGAACTGCGGAAGAAAGACCCAGAGCACGTGCGGCCGGTGATTCTGGCCCGCAACTTTGGCCATCAACTGGCGGTGACCGCGGGCCTGGATTACGCCCGGGGCCGCGCCGTCATCCTCATGGACGCGGACCTGCAGGACCCGCCCGAGGTCATCCCCCAACTGGTGGAAAAGTGGCGGGAAGGGTACGACGTGGTCTACGCGGTGCGCCAGCGCCGGGAGGGGGAAAGTTGGTTCAAGCGGGCCACGGCCGCGCTGTTCTACCGCTTCATCCGCCGCATCACCGAAGTGCCCATCCCGGTGGATACCGGCGACTTCCGCCTGATGGACCGCAAGGTGGTGGACGTGCTCCGGCGGATGCGGGAGCGGCACCGGTTCATCCGGGGCATGGTGGCCTGGGTGGGGTTCCGGCAGGTGGGCGTCCCGTACGTGCGGGCGCCCCGCTACGCGGGCGAGACCAAGTACCCCTTGCGGAAGATGGTCAAGTTCGCGTGGGACGCCATTACGGGCTTTTCCTACGCGCCGTTGCAACTGGCCATGTACCTGGGCTTTCTTTCCGCGGGGCTGGCCATTTTCTCCATCCCCTTAGTGGCCGCGGCCCGGTTGATGGGGTCCAAGGCCTTCTACGGGCAGGCCACCACGTTGATTGCCGTGCTCTTCCTGGGCGGGGTGCAGTTGATTTCGTTGGGTATCCTGGGCGAATACGTGGGCCGCATTTACGACGAGGTCAAAGGCCGGCCCCTTTACGTGGTGGCCGAAGCGCCCGACGTGCCCGATGCGAACGAGGAAGAACGCAGGGCGTGATGCCCCCTGGCCGCGGGCTGCTCTCCGCCGACCCCAGGTATAATCCCTCCACCACTGGCGAAGTGTGCGGTTTTCGGAACCCTGGCTTACGAGGAGGTCCCTGAAATGGGTCTGCAATTCCTGGACGACGCCCTGGACGACGACATGGACCTGTTGGCCGAAGAAGAAGGCGGGCAGCCCGCGGAAGCCGCGGCGCCCCCTGGGGAAGTGCTTTCCCCGGCCACGGTACAGCAATGGCTGGAAGAAGCCCGGCAGCGCTACGAAGCCCTGGAGAACCAGTTGCGCGAACTGCAAATCATGATCGACCGGGGCCGGACGGAAGTGGAGCGGCTGGGGCAGCACAGCGCGACCCTGCGGACCTACGTGCGGCAGCAACGGGCCCGGGGCAAGCCGGCCGAAGCCGCGCGAGAAATGCAAGCCGCGCTGGAGGCCCAACAACGTTTCCTCATGCTCCGGGGCCAGATTGAGAAGATGGAAGCCGACAAGGCCCGGCTGGAGGAACTCAAGGACCTGTTGGAACGCCACATAACGGTGCTGGAACACCTGCTGAACCTGCTGGGCCAGGCCGCGGGCGAAGAGGAAACCGGGGTGGCTTCCAAAGAACTCGTGCGCATGATTCTGGAGACCGAGCAGAACGTCCGCCGGCGGGTGGCCCGCCAGATGCACGACGGCCCGGCGCAAACCCTTTCCAACCTGATTTTGCAGGCGGAAATCGTGCAGCGGGTGTACGCCCGCGCGCCCAAGCAACTTCCCGACGAACTCCGCACCCTGGAGGACATGGCCCAGAAGTCCTTCAAGGCCGTGCGGCTGTTCATCACGCAACTGCGGCCCATGGCCCTGGACGACTTGGGCCTGACGCCCACCCTGCAGCGCTATCTCAACACCCTCAAGCAGGAAAGGGGCCTGGAGACCGACCTGCGGGTCACCGGCCAGCCCCGCCGCATGGATACCCTGCTGGAGATGCTGGCCTTCCGCGCCGTCCAGGAGGCCCTGTTCGAGGCCGAGCACAGCGGCCAGCCCCACAAACTCACCGTACTCGTGGACTTCCAGGACCCCCGCCAACTCTTCCTCCGCATGAGCCTGGAGGGCATGGGGCTGGACGGCCTGCCCGACACGCCCCAAACCGAGGAAATGCGGTTGCTGCAGGAACAGGTTTCCCTTTTGGGCGGCAGTTTCCGCATCCAGCCCCAACCCGGCAAAGGCCGGGTCATCGAGGTCACCATCCCCGAACGCATGGCGGAATAACGGAAAGGCCATCCCCCTTGGAAGCCTGCAGGTGGTCCATGTCCCGCATTGCCGCGACCTTCGCCCAATTACAGGCCAGGGGCCGGAAGGCCCTGATTCCCTACATCACCCTGGGCTTTCCCCGGCGGGAAAGCGGGCTGGAACTGGTCCCCGCGTTGGTGCAGGCCGGCGCGGATTTGGTGGAAGTGGGCGTGCCCTTCAGCGACCCCCTGGCCGATGGCGCGACCATCCAGGCCGCGGCCCAGCAGGCCCTGACCAATGGTATGACCCCACAACTGGCCCTGGAACAGGTGCGGACCTTACGGGAACAGGGGGTAACGGTGCCCTTGATTTGGATGGGCTACTTCAACCCCATCTTGCAAATGGGCCTGGAGACCTTTGCCCAACAGGCCGCCCAGGCCGGATTGGATGGCGTCATCGTGCCCGACCTGCCGGTGGAAGAGGCCGGGCCGCTGCAAGCGGCTTTGGGTCGCCATGGCCTGGACCTGATTTTCCTCGTGGCCCCCACCACCGACGACCGCCGGCTGGCGGCCATTGCGCAGCGGGCTTCAGGGTTTCTCTACCTGGTTTCCGTCACCGGTGTGACCGGCGCCCGTGACCGGCTTCCCCCCGACCTGCCTGACCTGGTGGCCCGGGTGCGGCGGCACACCCGCCTGCCCGTGGTGGTGGGCTTTGGCATTTCCCGGCCGGAACACGCGCATACCGTGGGCCGCCTGGCCGATGGGGTGGTGGTCGGCAGCGCGCTCTTGCGGGCCATCGCCCAGGCCCAGGACCCCATTACCGGCGCCCGGACTTTCCTGCGTTCCCTGCGCCAGGCCCTGGATTCCCCTTCCCCCTGACCCCTGACCACTGACCACTCACCACTCACCACTGTCCACTCCTCATCAATGCAGAATCTGCGAGAGGAAGAGTTTGGTCCGGTCCTCCTTGGGGTTGGTGAAGATTTCCTCGGGCGTGCCGCTTTCCACGATTTTGCCCTGGTCGAAGAAGAACATCCGGTCCGCTACGGCTTTGGCAAAGCCCATCTCGTGGGTGACCACCACCATGGTCATCCCGGAGCGGGCCAGTTCGATCATCACGTCCAATACTTCCTTGATCATCTCCGGGTCCAGGGCCGAAGTGGGTTCGTCGAACAGCATGATTTTCGGTTGCATGGCCAGGGCCCGGGCAATGGCCACCCGCTGCTGCTGACCGCCGGAAAGTTGGCCGGGGTATTTGTGGGCCTGGTCCCCAATGCCCATCCGATTGAGCAGTTCCATGGCCACTTCCTCGGCCTTTTCCTTGGGCCATTTGAGCACGTGAATCGGTCCCAGGGTGACGTTTTCCAGCACCGTCAGGTGGGGGAACAGGTTGAACTGCTGGAACACCATGCCCACCTTGCGGCGCACCTGTTCGATGTTCTTCAGGTTATGGGTCAACTCCACCCCATCCACGATGATGGTGCCCTTCTGATGCTCTTCCAGCCGGTTGATGCAGCGGATGAAGGTGGATTTACCCGAACCTGACGGGCCGAAAATCACCACCACTTCGCCGGGGTAGACCTCCATGCTCACGCCCCGCAGCGCGTGGAAGTGGCCGTACCACTTGTGCACGTCCCGGGCCACGATGATAGGCGGCTGGTCGTAGCGGGCATGGGATTCCTTCCGCCGGTGCTTGGGCGGGGTGAAGGTCTGGGTTTGCTGGGCCATGGGTGTGCCTCCTTTCCAAGGACTTGGTGGGTATCAGAAGAAGTGCCGGGCGCCGCGGGGTCACCGTTCCCCCACGCCTAAGGCCTTCTCAATCTGTCGGGAGGTGTACGACATGCCGTAACTGAAAATCCAGTAAATCAGGCCGATGAACGTATACACCTCCCGCTGGCGACCGATGAACTCCGGCTGGGCCAGCACGGTCGAAGCAATGCCCAAAAGGTCGAACAGGCCCACGATGGCCACCAGGGACGTATCCTTGAACAGGGCGATGAACTGGTTGACGATGACCGGAATCACGTTGCGCAGGGCCTGGGGCAGGATGATGAGGGTCATGGTCTGGAACGCATTGAGGCCCAGGGCGTAGGCGGCTTCGTACTGGCCCTTGGGGATGGCCTGGAGGCCGCCCCGCACGTTCTCGGCCATGTACGCGGCCGCGAACAGGATGATGCCGGCCATGGCCCGGAGCACTCGGTCGATGGTGGTGCCGGGCGGCAGGAACAGGGGCAGCATGACCTGGGCCATGAAGAGCACGGTCACCAGGGGCACGCCCCGGATGAACTCGATGTAGAGGATGCTGAACAGGCGCACGACCGGCATGGTCGAGCGCCGGCCCAGGGCCAGGAGAATCCCCAGGGGGAAGGAGAACACGATGCCCACGATGGTGAGCAGGAAGGTCAGGAGCAGGCCGCCCCAGAGGTTGGTTTCCACCTTGGGCAGGGCCTGCACCAACAGCCCGCCGGGGGCCAGTTGGGTGATAAGCAGGAGCACCGGCAGGTAGAGGCCCAGAAGCACCCGCACTACGCCCCGGAAGGTGGTGGGGTCCGTGCGGACGATGAGCCAGGAGGCCCACAACACCGCGGCCAGGCCGATGAGCGCGGTGCGCCACTGCACCAGGCCGGGGGTCACGGCCAGCACCAGGGGGAGCAGGAACAGGCCGTACTGCCCCCAGCGCAGCGCGGGGAGCCGTTCCTCCAACCGGCCCGCGCCCAAAAGGAAGCCCACCACCATCGCGGTGAAGTACAGCCCGGCCCAGACCTGCCGGGGCCTGTCCCATCCGGCAAAGCCCCGGACGACCAGGATGACGATGGGGAAATAGAGGAAAAGAAGCAGGTACGCGGCCCGCCGCGTCCAGGGCCGGGACCGCAGGCGGTAGGCCAGGCCCCACGCGGCCAGGCCGGTCAGGGCCAGGGTGAACCACCGCAGCCGGATGGCCGGGGCAAAGGGCATCAGGGCCAGGGCTACGGCCGCGCCCAAAAGCACCAGCCCCGCGGTGCGGTACCGGGTGCCCAACAGCACGCCCCAGGACCATCCCGCGGTCACGGCCAGGAGGTAAAGCAGCAGCCAGATGCGCCAGAGGGCCTCTTTGGGGTACTGGCCCACCATGAAGAGCCGCAGGTTGACGGCCACCACTTCCCATTGGGCCTGGGTCAGGGCCCAGCGCAGCACGGGCACCACCAGCGCATAGGCTAACGCC
>JALXBY010000165.1 GCA_026991215.1 Anaerolineales bacterium | reverse complement strand
CGGTTCGGCTTCCTCATCGAAACCCCCAAGGACGCCTGGGCCACGGACCTGGACCGGCTCATGCGGGGGCAGTTCTGGCTGGAATCCCGGATGTGCCTGCACGTCACCCTGTTCCGGGGGAGCCAGCAGGTCCTGGACACGCTGGCCTTGAACGAGGCCGTGATTTGCCGGGGCGCGGCGGTGCGTCCCGTGCGCCTGACCGCGTACGTGGACGACATCCTGCTCACCACCTACGTGGCCGATGGCTTGATTGTGGCCACGCCCACGGGGTCCACGGCCTACGCCCTGGCCGCGGGCGGCCCCATCCTGCCGCCGGAGGCCCGGAACATCCTGCTTGTCCCCGTGGCCCCGCACCTTTCCGTGGACCGGGCCATGGTGCTGGACGAAGAGGCCACGGTCACCGTGCTCCCCCACGTGGACCATCAAACCGTGATGAGCGTCGATGGCCAGGAGCCGCTGACCCTGCTGGACGGGGACCGCATCGTGGTCCGGCGCAGCCCCCATAGCGTGCAGTTCGTCCGCTTCCGCCCCCGGGAGTACTTCTACCGGGTGCTGACCTCGTACCTCAAGGCCCATCCCTGGACGCAAAAGTATCCGTGAGGGCATCCCACACCCTGCACACGGGCCGGAGCCATGCTGCGTTTGCTGCGGATTGAGCAGTTCGCCGTCATCCCTGCCCTGACCCTGGAACTTGGACCGGGCCTGGTGGTCTTCACCGGGGAAACGGGCGCGGGGAAGTCCATCCTGGTGGACGCGGTGGCCCTGCTGCGGGGGGCCCGGGCCTCGCCCGTTTACATCCGGGAAGGGGCCAGCCGCGCCTATGTGGAAGGCGTGTTCGCGGTGCCACCGGCCCTGCGGCCGGAAGTCGAGGCTTTGCTGGCCGCCCACGGCTTGCTCGACGACGAAGACGAAGCCGGGGTGGAAGAAATCGTCCTGGCCCGGGAGATTCGACGCAGCGGCCGGCATCTGGCCCGGGTCAACGGGCGGGTGGTGCCCGTGGCCCTGTTGCGGTCCCTGGGCGAACGATTGGTGGATATCCACGGCCAGGCCGAGCACCTGACCCTGCTGCGGCCCTCGACCCAGCGGTCCATGCTGGACCGCTTCGCGGGCCTGGAGGACCTGCTTTCCCAATACCAGGAGCGCTACCGGGCCTGGCAGGAGAAACGTCGGGCCATTCAAGAACTTCAGGAACGGCTCCGCACCGCGGCCCGGCAGATGGACCTGCTCCAGTACCAGATTCGGGAAATCGAGGAGGCCGACCTGCAACCCGGCGAGGAAGAGGCCCTGTTGCGGGAGCGCAACAAACTGGAACACGCGGAACGTCTGGCCCGCCTGACCCAGACCGCGCTCCAGGCCCTGGATGGCGGCGACCTGGACGCGGCTTCGGCCATGGACCTGCTGGGCCAGGCCCTGGACGCGGTGCAGGACATCGTGGACATCGACCCGGACCTGCAGCCGGTGCTGGAAAGCCTGCAGGCCGCGCTGGACGCGCTGGACGACGCGGCCCGGCGCCTGCACGCGTATGCCGACGGTCTGGAGTTCGACCCGCAGCGTCTGGAGGAAATCGAACGGCGCCTGGCCCACATCGAACGGCTCAAGCGCAAATACGGGGAAAGCATCGAGGCCGTGCTCCAGTACCTGGAGCAGGCCCGGCAGGAACTGGAAAGCCTGGTCACCGCGG
>JALXBY010000164.1 GCA_026991215.1 Anaerolineales bacterium | reverse complement strand
CTGCCCGATGGACGCTTCGACATGGAGGGCATTCGGGAGGCCCATCTCTTCTTCGTGGAAAAGGGGCTGCGGGACGCGGTCACCCTGTTGGGCAGTGGGGGCATCATCGCCGCGGAGCACGTGCCCAAGGCCATCATCCTGGGGCTGGATGCGGTGGCGCTGGATACCCCGGTGCTCGTGGCCCTGCAGGCCCGCTTCCCCGGCGAATTCCGCACACCCCAGGACCCCTACACCCTGCCCGACCCCCTTCCCGTGGACTGGGGCATGAAGCGGCTGCGCAACCTGGCCGCATCCTGGCGGGACCAACTCCTGGAGGTCCTGGGCGCCATGGGCCTGCGGGATGTCCGCCGCCTTCGGGGCGAAATCGGCCGCTCCATGTTCCAGAAGGACCTGGAACGGGAGGCCTTTGGGGAAATTGAAGGGTATCTGGAGCAGGCGGCGGTGGGCAGTGTGCAGGCGGCAGAAAGCAGTGCGCAGCCCGCGGTCCGCAGTCCGCATTCGGCGGACGGCGCACCGCGCACCGCGCACAGCACCCACCTGACCACCGACCGCTGACCGCCAACGACCAACGACCATCGACCGACGACGAAAGACGACCGACGACCAACGACCATCGACCATCGACCAACCACCGGAGGTCCCCCCATGAACATCCTCCACCTGATTACCGAGAAGCACACCCTGGCCCTGGAAGCGGGACGGCGGATGTGGGCGTCCCTGAAGTACGGCCTTCCCCCGGCTTTAGGGGATGCCCGCTGGCCCGCGGAGTTGATTCTGGCCACGTGGGAGGCCGCACGCACGGGCCATTACCCCGAACACCTGGAATACCGCTATGGCAAATCCGGCGGCGGCTTCGACCGGCTGCACTTCAAGTTCCTGCCCGAGGACCAGTGGCTTCCTGAGGACGAACCCATTGACCTTTCCCTGTCCCTGAACCGCCGCTTCCCCGACGACCCCCAGATTGTGATTGACGTGCCCTGGTACGGCGGGGGCATGTCCTTTGGCTCGGTGAGCGAGCAGGTCATGCTGGCCCGGGCCAAGGCCGCGCAGCGCTGGAACACCTTCACCAGCACGGGCGAGGGCGGCTATCCCCCCAGCCTGGTCCCTTACAAGGACCACGTCATCACCCAGATTGCCACGGGCATGTTCGGCGTGCGGGAGGAGACCATCCAGTACGCGCGGCTGGTGGAATTCAAGTACGCGCAGGGCGCCAAGCCGGGCCTGGGCGGGCACCTGCTGGGCGACAAAGCCACCGTCGCGGTGGCCCAGATGCGGGAAAGCGTCCCCTGGGTCAGTCTGTTCTCGCCCTTCCCCTTCCACTCGGTTTACTCGGTGGAAGACCATCGCAAGCACGTGGATTGGGTCCGCACCATCAACCCGCAGGCCCTGGTTTCGGTGAAGGTCTCTACGCCGACGGACATCGACATGGTCGCGGTGGGCAGTTACTACGCGGGCGCGCACATCGTGCACATTGACGGTTCTTACGGTGGCACGGGCGCCGCGCCCGAGGTGGCCAAGAAAATCATCGCCATGCCCATCGAACTGGCCATCCCCAAGGTGCACAAATTCCTGCTCAAAGAAGGCATCCGGGACGAAATCGTCATCATGGCCAGCGGCGGCATTCGCAACGCGGACGACATTGCCAAAATCATCGCCCTGGGCGCGGACGGCGCGGTGCTGGGCACCGCGGACCTCATCGCCCTGGGCTGCACCCGGTGCAGTAACTGCGAGCGGGGCCGGGGCTGCCCCTTCGGCCTGACCACCACGGACCCGGAACTGGTGTTGCTGGTGGACCCGGACTGGGGCGCGGAGCGCATCAGCAACCTGTACAACGCCATGGCCGAGCGCCTGCGGGAGATTCTCCGCCGCCTGGGCCTGCGCAGCGTGCGGGAACTTCGGGGGAGGACGGATTTGTTGGTGTATCGGTAAGTCACGGGCGCTGGGTACAATGGAGATAAATGAACCGGGGAGATAAATGAACCGGGCTCAGGAGGTTGAAGGTATGGCGTACCATCGGGTGCAATTGCTCTTGACCCACGAACAGCACAGGAAGCTCAAACAACTGGCCCGTTTGCGCAAGACCAGCGTTTCCGCTCTGGTGCGGGAGTTTGTTGAGAGAGGCCTTCAGGAGGAGACCGCGCGGGGAGAAGCCGATTGGATTGAACGCACACGGCGGGTGACGCAGGCGTTGCTGGAGGCTCGTGGCGGCAAACCCATTGAGGTCGACCCTGTGCAACTCCTGCGGGAAATCCGGGAGGAACGCGGCCATGCCCTCGCGCCGTGGGTTGAAGCCTCTGATGATTGATGCCAACCTGGCCCTCTACGCGTTGAATCCCACCGTTCCAGTCCAACGCCAGGTGTTGGACCGCTTTGCTGCATGGCATCGGGAAGGCCGGGCATGGTATGCGCCTCATCTGTGGCGGCTGGAGGTAGCTTCAGGTCTGCGCAAGCTGGTCCGGGCGGGCATGCTTTCGGAGACCGAGGCCCAAACCCTGTTGGACCTGGTGTTTTCCTGGGAGATAACCGTGATTCCCGTCGACGAACATCTTTTACGCCAGGCTTTTGCCTGGTCAGGCCGCCTTCGGGATTGGGTGATTTATGACAGCGTTTATCTGGCTCTTGCCGAACATCTTGGCGCTGAGTTTTGGACCGCAGACCGCAGGCTTTATCGTCGAGCCCGTGAGGCCGGCGCGGAATTCGTGCATCTCTTCCCCTTGGGGGAGGAACGAGGATGACTCAGCGCAGAATACCCTGTATGGAAGCCTTACAGCGGGTTTTACAACGGTGGATAGATGGCAGGGGGCATAAAACCCCGCGCCAGCGCGCCCTGGAAGCCATAGGCCGGTTCCGTTCAGGCGCAAGCGACGTGGCCGAAAAGCATGATGCTTACCTGGTGGCCGCGATTCTGGGAGAGACCACAGGCCGAGACGAGCCCAGGACTCCAGTCCGGGGGTTGGACAGACGAAATTCTGAGCGAATCCTATCCGAGGATGGCGACGCATGACCGCTTGGCTCGCCTGGCTTTGCGGTGGGTTGGGTATCGTGGCCGCGCTGGCCTGGCGCCGTATGTTGCAAAAAATGAACGCCGTGCCCGCTGAGGTCAAACGTCGGGCCGGCATTTGTTCTTATGCCGTTCGGCATGTGCCTTCCCGGAAAATGATAATTTTGATGATCTTCCTATTAGTGGCCGCTGCATCCGGCGCTGCGGCAGGGGATGCTTTTGGATGGTTTCTTCTGGGATTGGAAGTGCCAATTCTGATTTATTTTTCGATTATGACTTGGGTAATTTACGATTCGATGAACCGAGCGTCAAAGCAGACTTTTGGCGAAGAAAAGCAATTCGACCCCTGCAAATACTACCGTTTGCCTATAGCCCGCTCGCTTATATACGAACACCTCGGTCTTGCCTTAATTTTCCTCCTCATCGCCCTGATTGCCCGTCACCCGTTCACCACAGCGATGCCCCTGGCCTGGATTGCGGTGGTCTTGGGATTGAGACAACGGTTGAAAGGGTTGGCCGCGGATGGCCAACAGCAGTAAGCCGACCGCTGACCGCGCACAGCGGACTGCGCACCGCGCACTGCGGACGACCACAAAACGGGAGGTTCACCATGCGCACACCCGAAGAGATTCAAGCCCTTATCCGAGCCCGGCAGGACCTCAAGCCGGCCCATCCCCTGCCGCGGCGCAAGGCCAAAGAGGCCGCGGAGGGCGGGTGCGGCGTCATCGGCATGGCCGCGAGCGTGCCCATCCCCGGCCGGGTGATGCTCACCGCCCTGCGCCAGATGCGCAACCGGGGCAACGGCAAGGGCGGCGGCATCGCGGCCGCAGGCCTGGACCCCGCCTTCTTCGGCGTTTCCCCCCAGGTCATGGCCCGCGACACCCTGCTGGCCATCGCCTACCTGGAACCCCAGGTCCGCACCCAGGTGGAGGACCAGGCCATCGCGCCCTTCTACGAGGTGGACCACGTGTTTGAGGTCCCCCACCTGGACGACTACCGGGCCCTGGGCCTAGAGACCCGTCCCCCTGAGGCCGTGCTGTACTTCGTCCGGCCCCGGCAGGACGTGCTGGCCCGCTTCGCGGAGGAAAAGGGCCTGACCCGGCTTCCCGAAGACGCGGTGGCCGACGAGTACGTCTACCAGAACTCCTACCGGCTCAACCGCCATTTCTACGCTTCCACCGGGGAAAAGAAGGCCTTCGTCCTTTCCCACGGCAAGGACCTGCTGGTCCTCAAGATGGTGGGCTACGGCGACGACGTGGTCCCCTACTACCGGCTGGAGGACCTGACCGCACACGTGTGGATTGGCCACCACCGTTACCCCACGAAAGGCCGGGTGTGGCATCCGGGCGGCGCGCATCCCTTCGTGGGCCTCAACGAAGCCCTGGTCCACAACGGCGACTTCGCCAACTACGCCTCCATCGTGGAATACCTGGCCCAGCGCAACATCTACCCCCTCTTCCTTACGGATACCGAGGTCTCGGTGCTGGTCTTCGATCTGCTCCATCGCACCTACGGCTATCCGTTGGAATACGTCATCGAAGCCCTGGCCCCCACCACGGAGTGGGATTTCGCTTCGCTGCCGGAAGAGCAAAAGCGCCTCTACCGGATGCTCCAGGCCACCCACATCCATGGCTCGCCCGACGGCCCCTGGTTCTTCCTCATTGCCCAATCGGTGAAGGAGGCGGGGCAGCGGGTGTACCGGCTCATCGGCATCACGGATACCAGCATGTTGCGGCCCCAGGTCTTTGCCGTACAGGTGGGCCACGACGGTGCGGTGATTGGGTTCGCGGCTTCGGAGAAGCAGGGCATTGACGCCGCGCTGGAGAGCCTGGCCGCGGAGGACGACCGCTTCTGGCCCCGCGCGGACCGCTACTGGAACGCGCGCGGGGGAAGCCATACCGACGGCGGTGCGTTCCTGTTCACCGTGATTCCCCAGGGACCCCACGGCACCCCGGCCCGCTTTGAGGTCACGGATAAGTTTGGCCGTCCCGTGGACCTGGGCGATGTCCACAAGCCCGCCTACCGCTTCAACGGCGCTCTCTTCTCGCCCAACGGCGGCCTCAAAGTGCCCCTGGATGCGGCCTGGTTCCGGGAACGCCTGCCCCACTGGGACTACGACGCGCTGCGCCTCCACCTGGGCCGGGTACTGGACCTCGCGCTGGACGATGAAACCCGCCTCGCGGCCATCCGCACCCTCACGGAACTCATGGACGTGCCCGCACCCACCGGGGAGATGCGCCGCAGCAGCGTCCGCGCCCTGATTGAGGCCGCGCTGGCCCGGCTCTTTGAGGACATCCACGCCCGGCCCGGCCCCCTGTTCCGCCCCTTCCGGCACGGCGACCCGGTTCAGAGCCCCGCGCGTGAAGGGCAGATTGCCCTGGTGGATGCCCGCGGCTTTCCTCCGGAAGGCAAGGCTTCCCTGGCCCTGTACCTGGTGGCCCTGTACAAAGCCGGGTTCCGGCGTTTCATCGTGCACGCCACCCGCGGGCAGCGGTTCATCGGCAACGGCTTTGGCCCCAACACCGAGGGCGTGCGCATCGACGTGTACGGTTCCCCCGGCGATTACCTGGGTTCGGGCATGGACGGCATGGAAATCTACGTGCACAACAACGGCCAGGACCAGCTGGCCCAGATTACCAAGCGGGGAAAGCTGGTGGTCTACGGCGACGTGGGCCAGACCTTCGGCTACGCGGCCAAGGGCGGCGAGATGTACATCCTGGGGAACGCGGCCGGCCGGCCCATGATTAACGCGGTGGGCCACCCCAAGGTGGTCATCAACGGCACGGTGCTGGACTACCTGGCCGAGTCCTTCATGGCCGGCGACCCCCTGAACGGCGGCGGTTTCGTGATTCTCAACGGCATGACCGTGGACGCGGAAGGCCGCTGGGTCCCCCTGGAGACGCCCTACCCTGGGGGCAACCTGTTCTCCCTGGCCTCGGGCGGCGCGATTTACGTGCGCGACCCCCATCGCCGGGTGCACGAGGCCCAGCTCAACGGCGGCGAGTTCGTGGACCTGACCGACGCGGATTGGGCCCTTATCCGGC
>JALXBY010000163.1 GCA_026991215.1 Anaerolineales bacterium | reverse complement strand
CTCCTGCACCAGGCGGTCCCATTCGGGTTTTAGTTGGGCGAACGCGTCGGGTTCGGTTACCCACGTCAGGGCAGCCATGCATACCTCCACCGCGGTTGCGGGCTTTGCGCTTTGGGGGAAGGGCTACGACCACAGGCCCCGCAGGGGGCGGAAGTACCACCACCGGCTCCAGGAAAGCAGGAACATGGCCACCGGGACCCCTACCACGGGGACCAGGGCCGCCAGTCGGGGTTCGGGCAGCAGGTGCATGCCGGCCCAGGCCCCGCCCCATAGCAGCAGGGCGGACCAGGCCGTGGCCTGCCCGCCGTAGCGCCAGCCCTGGAGCCAGGTGGCGAACACGAAGATCCACGCGGGAAGCAGCCAGTACAGGCCGCTGCTTTCCACCCGGAAGGCCAGCCACAGGGCCAGGGTCAGGCTCCACATGCCCGTCCAGTAGGCCATGGCAAAGCCGCCAATCCAGGCCCGGCCCCAGTAGACCACCATGCTCAGGACCGCGAACAGGGCCAGGGTCAGGGCCACCCGGGGGTTGAGGCCGGGCATGAGCGCGAGCAGGGCCTCCCGCAGGGCCGGAAAGGTCGGCGGGGGGCCGGGTTGGGCCAGGTATTCCGCCAGCCAGCCCGGCCGCAGCCAGTAGGCCAGCGCGGCCAGCCCGGCCACGCCGCTCATCCAGGTGACCGGCCCCTGCCGGCGGCCCCGGCTCAAGGCCCACATCCCCCATCCCACCAGGGGCCAGGCCATGCGGTCCAGCACCCACAGGCCGGGCAGCCACAGCCATCCCGCGAGCCGGTCCTGACCTTCGTAGAAGGCCTGCCAGGCCATCAGGGCCAGGGGCAGGGCCAGGGCCTCGGCCGCGCCCTGTTGCCATACGAGCCAGGTGCCCGGCCAGAGGAGCATCAGGCCGAACAAGGCGCCCCAGGCCCGGAGACGGTTGCGCATCCGCCGGGTCAGGCCCATGACGGCCCAGGCCATGGCCCCCTGTTGCAGGGTCAGCCACAGGCCGTAGGCCCAGGGTCCCGACGGAATCAAGGCCCATGGCAGGTAAAGGAGCAGGAAGGGGAAGGGGGGCAGGGCCAGGTCTGGTGGCCGGCCGGGGAGCCAGGCCAGCAGCGGCCGCATCGCGGCCCGGTCGTAGGGGGACGCTCCGTGGAACAGCCAGGCCCGCAGGCCGGCCCAGGGCAGGGCAAAGGCCCAGGGTTGGGTCCGGGGCACGAGCACGAAGGTGTTCAGGGCCACCCACGCGGCCAGGGCCAGCAGCATGCCCAGCAGCACCAGGGCCGCGGGGGGCGGCCCGGACTTTCGGGGCCGTGGCATGGCCATGCGGGGCCGCCGACGCCGTAACGCTTCCCCCAGGGCCGTAAGCCGCTGCCAGGCCGGCCGCGGGGTTCGGGCCTCGGTCGCTTGGGCTTCGGGCGGCGTTGTGGACATGGCGTTTGCTCCCTTGACCGGCAAAGCCGTGGGGGGTTCAGGCGTCCTTTGCGTCCCCATTGTAGAGGAAGACGACCACCCGTTCGGGGCCGTGGACGCCCAGGGTCAGGGTCATCTCGATATCCGCGGTGCGGGAAGGGCCGGTGACCAGGACCGCGGCCGGGCCTTGTTGGGGGTCCACCGCGGCCAGGGCCTGTTCCAGGTCGGGGAAGATGTGGCGGACGTTCACCAGGGCCACGTGGACAGGGGGCAGCAGGGAGGCGGCCAGGGGCCGAC
>JALXBY010000162.1 GCA_026991215.1 Anaerolineales bacterium | reverse complement strand
GTATCCAGCATGAGCAGCCAGGTCGTCATGGCCGGTTCTCCGGTAGGTTATGGGCCGTTCCCCCGGAACACGCCCAGGAGGGTGGCGGCCAGGCCGAACAGCCAGTGCAGCCGCTGGCTGACATCCAGGGCCACCAGCGCGGCCCCCGCGTAGGCCAGGCCGGGCCGCTGTTGGAAGAGCAGCAGCAGCGGCTCCCACAACCAGGCCATCCGGGGCCAGAGCCGGTCCACGAGGACGAACACGAGCACGCCAATCCAGAACCCGGCCACTACGTCCGAAGGGTAGTGATACCCCAGGCCCACCTGCAGCAGGGCCACCCCCCAGGTGCCCAGCAGGGCAGGGCCGGCCCAGCCGGGCGCGAGGGTGAACATCCCCGCGGTGAGCGCGGCCCAGAACGCGACCTGGTCGGCCGGGAACGCGGCCCGGTCGCCCACGGCTTCCCGGATGTGCTGCCACGTGGTCGGCGGCAGCGGGGCCTGCATGGGGAGAAGTGCGAAGGGCCGGGGCCGCGCCAGACGGTGGGCGGTGCCCCGGGCCAGGCCAAAGGCCAGCATCGCGGCCAGCAGGGTAGCCAGCACCCGGGCCCGGCGTCGGAAGCCGGCGGCATTGGTTTGGGACCCTTCCCCCTGGGCAAACCAGAGCGCGATGAGGGCCATGCTACTGAGCAGCCAGGGGACCCGGTCCGTGAGCACCAGCGCGGCCCAAAAGCGGCCGGGTTGGGCCGCCAGCCACCTGTGGAGCCAGAGCACGATTTGGGCCTCCCAGGTCATTCGTCCGCCTCCTCCTCCCGCCGGCTGCGCCATCGCGCCCAGAGGAGAAGGCCTACCACGGTGACACCGGTGACGGTCAGCACCCCCGCGATGACCACCCAGGGCGCGGGCGCGGGCAGCCGCGGCTCCCGCAGCACGAGGAACTCCTGGGCGGATGGCGGCGCGGAAACGCGCGCGGGTTCCAGCACCCGTGCCCGGCCCCATTCGTCCACCAGGGCCGCGGTGCCCGGTCGGTCCACCGGTGGGATGCGCTCCAGCAGCGCCTGGGCAGCCAGCCGCGCGCTTTCGTCCGTCCGCCCCAGCGCGAGCAGGACCACCCGTTCGGGGTTCCAGGGGGAAGGGCCTTCCCGCAGATAGCCCTGCAAGGGGGAGGAAACCAGGCGGTACAGGTCCCGCAGGTCGCGGCGGCCCGGGAGCAACCCCATCTTCTCCAGCGCGATGTGGCTCCAGGGCTGCCGCGTCTCCGGCCCCAGGATGACCACGTTGGCCTGCCGCAGGTCCTCTTCCTGCACTTCCGGCGCGGGGGCGATGGTGGTGGTGCGGTCCTGGGGGGTGTAGAGGGCAAAGAGCGCGCTCAACTGCAGGGCCTGGGCGATTTCTTCCGGCCTGGGGTCCTGGGGAAGCAGGACCCAGGTCGCCGGTGCCTGGGCCTCCACCGCGCTGAAGGGGTAGGGAAAGGCCATCAGGTCGGGCAGGGGCTGGTACACGTGCTGGGTCTCGAAGTAGGAATCGGACCGCAGCACGCTCCAGGCGGCTTCTGGGTGGACCTGCTCGCAGGGGCGTTCCCGCAGGTACTGGGCCACTTCCAGCCGAACGGTCATGCGGGCGGGGGTGCGGCCCTGGGCGTCCCGGTTGAGCCGGTCCACCGGCAGGGGCAGGGCCACCTCCTGGGGCATTTCCGGCCCCAGGCGCATGGCGCCAACGGGTATGTCGTTGATG
>JALXBY010000161.1 GCA_026991215.1 Anaerolineales bacterium | reverse complement strand
ATGCTGCGCACCGCGGGCCGGGTGGCTGATGGCGTGGTCTTCCACGCCCTGCACACCGAACGCTACCTGCGGGAATTCGCCTGGCCCCACATCCAGGCCGGGCTGGAAGAAAGCGGACGGCAACGGTCGGACTTCCTCGCGGTCATCAGCGTGTTCGTGGTGCCCACCGACGACCCCCAGGCCCGCGCGTTCGAGGCCATGGTGCGGCAGCAAATCGCCTTCTACCTGAGCACACCGGCCTACCGGGTGATTGCCCAACTGCACGGCTGGGAGGAGGTCGCGCTCCAACTGGGCCACATGGCCCGGAAGGGGCAGTGGGACGCGATGGCCGGACTGGTCACCGAGGAGATGCTGCACGCCTTTGCCCTGGTCGCGCCGTGGGCAGACCTGCCCCAGGCCGCGCGGCAGCGCTACCAGGGCCTGGTGGACCGGCTTTCCTTCTACCTGCCCTTCACCCCCGGCACCCGGGACGCCCAATGGCGTACGGTCATCGAAGCCTTCCACGAACCACTACCCACCGACGGCTGACTGCCGACTGCCGACTTCCGCCCGCTGACCGCCGACTGCCGACCGCCATCTCCCGAGGGTGAGCCATGTCCCTGCTGCCGGAAGAACGCTCGTTTCATCGGCTCCGCCAGCAGATGCAGGAGGAAACCCTGCGGGCCCGGCGGGCCCGTCTGGAGCGCTTTCGGCGCACAGGTCGGGCCTTTCGGGTCTTCCCCCCGCCGGAAACCCCGGTGGAACCCGCGGCCGCGGTCGCGCCTGCGCCAAAGCCAGCCGCCTCGTCCCAGGCTGAAGAACCGCCTCGCCGGCGGGCCCTGGCCCGGCTGCTCTTCGTGCTGGAGGCCCTGGCCGCCCTGACCATGGTCGTGGTGGTGGCCCAGGGGGTGCGGGCGCTACAGTCCATCAACCGGGAGGCCCGGGCCGCGCTGGCCCAGCCCACCCTGACGCCCACGCCCTGGGTACAGGCCGTGGTGCTGCCGGGCGGGCACACGCCGCCTACGTCGCCCGGCGGGCCCCGGCCCAATCTGGAGGAAATTCCGCCCCACCTGCGGCCCTACGTGCAGGTGGCCGCGCCCATTACCGTACCAACGCCCTCGCCGGGGCACCCTGTCCGTATCCGCATCCCGGCCATCAACGTGGATGCGCCGGTGGTGCTGGGCGATGGCTGGGAGCAACTCAAGAAAGGGGTAGGCTGGCACATTGGCTCCGGCCTGCCTGGGCAGCCCGGCAACGTGGTGCTGACCGCGCACAACGACATCTACGGGGAAATCTTCCGGGACCTGGACCAACTCCGGCCGGGGGACAAAATCTACATCCACACCGCGCAACAGGTCTTCACCTACGTGGTGCAGGAGACCCACATCGTCGAACCCACCGCGGTGGAGTGGATGGCCCCCACGGAGCGGCCGGTGACCACCCTGATTTCCTGTTACCCCTACCTGGTGGATACGCAGCGCATCATCGTGCGGGCGATTTTGGTGGATGGCGAGGCGTGAGGTCAGGGCTTACGGCGTTTCCCAGTCCTCGCCGGGGACGTGGTGACAGCGCAGGCGGCCCAGGGCCCGGAGCAGGTCCTGCACCTGGGGTTCTGGCAGCCGGCCCACCAGTTCGATGTGGAAGCGCCGTTGGGTTTCGGGACAGATCCAATCCACCATCAGGCGGGGGACCTGACGGCGACGCCACGGCGGGCCCCGGCGGACGCTATCCCGCCGCACCAGCGCGGGGTGCCCGCGGACCGTAATTTCCCCCTGACTCGTCAGCCCGCGGCCGGCATCAGGCCGCACCCGAATCTGACATTCCAGCCCGTACCCGTCTTCGTGGACAAGCAGGTAGTGGGCATCCGCCGAGGTCACCCAGGGCAGGTCCTGTCGGCGCTGGATGCCGTGGATTTCCGGGTGGGCGAAGCCCCGCTGGAGATGCCATCCTTCGGGCAGGAAAAGCACGAAGAGCAGGGCCCGCCCGAAGACCGGGTTTTGCAACTGAATCATCCAGGGCTGCAACGGGGTTGGGGGCATGCTTATTCCAGATAGGCCTCGAAGAGTTTGCGGATTTCCGGTTGGCGCAGCCGGTTGAGGGCCTGGACCTCAATCTGCCGGACCCGCTCCCGGGTCACGCCCAGTTTCCGGCCCACTTCTTCTAAGGTGTAGGCCTTGCCGTCCAGCAATCCATAGCGCAACTGGAGGATGCGCATCTCCCTGGGGGGCAGGATGTTGAGCACCTTCTCCAGAAGTTCAAAGAGCATGGCCCGGTCCGCGTGCTCTTCAGGGGTCTGGGTCCGTTCGTCTTTGATGAAATCCCCCAGGACGGAATCCTCGTCGTCGTCGGTGGGCATCTCCAGGGAAAGGGGATGCCGGGAGACCTGGAGCATCTGCTCCACCTTCCGGGGCGGAACGCCCATGGCCTCGGCCAGTTCCTCCACCGTGGGTTCCCGGCCCAGTTGTTGGGTCAGTTGATGCTGGATGCGCAGGAGTTTGTTGATCTGGTCCCCCATGTGGACGGGGACGCGGATGGTCCGGCCCTGGTCCGCGATGGCCCGGGTGACGGCCTGGCGAATCCACCAGGTGGCATAGGTGCTGAACTTGTGGCCCCGGCGCCAGTCGAACTTCTTGGTGGCCCGAATCAGGCCGATGTTGCCCTCTTGAATCAGGTCAAGGAAAGGTACACCCCGGCCCACGTACTTCTTGGCCACGCTGATGACCAGCCGGGAGTTGGCGGTGATGAGTTTCTCCCGGGCTTTCCAGCCGTCTTCGATGATTTTGCGCAGTTCCTCCCGGCGCTTGGGGCTGACGTTGCCCTTGGCCAGTTCCTCCCGGGCCTTACGGCCGGCCTCGATGCGCTGGGCCAGTTCCACCTCTTCTTCCGCGGTCAGCAGCGGGATGCCCCCCACTTCCTTCAGGTAGAGGCCCACCATGTCGTCGGTGTCGATGTTGGCCAGGGGGTCTTCGTCCTCCGGCTTCTTCTTTTTGGATTTGGGCTGCCCGTTGGGACTGACCGTTTCGGTCGCGATGGCGTTGAGTTCCTCGTCCGAGGGTTCGTCGAAGATGTCGTCTTCCAGGTAGGGGATGCCTTCGTGCAAAAGGGCCTGGAAAATCTCTTCCAGTTGTTCGAAGTTGTGTTCGGCGTCGGGGAAGAATTCGAGGATGTCGTCTAAGGTGACATATCCTTTGCGGCGGCCCCGTTTGAGGAGTTTCTCGAGAAGGTAGAAATCCTCATCGTGATAGCCGTTGTCCTCGAAGAAAAGGCGCTCTTCCATCATGGCATGACCTCCCGGCAGGGTTCTCCGGATATGTCACCCGCAGTTCCGAGGGTTGGAAACGCCCTTTGGGTCGGTTCCACCTTCCATAACCCAGGATGCGGTTACAGGGTACAAAAAAACCGTGCGTGGGGCGCCCTGCCCCTACGCACGGCCTGCCGCTTCAAGGCCCAAACCCCAGGACGATGGCTTGCCGGTGTCGATTCAACGGGGCGGATTGTGTACACATGGGGAAACCACAACCTTCAGGTTCCAGGGACGTTGTTATCATACGTACCCCCAGGAGGAAAGTCAATTCCCTCGGTCTCTGATATAATTTTCGAAACTGCCGACAGCCCACTGCCGACCGCCCACTGCTGGAGGTAGACATGGCCCTGCAGGAAATCTCCCACGGCCCCCGCTACGGCCCCTACGGGGGGATGTACGTCCCCGAAACGCTGATGCCCGCCCTCCAGGAACTGGAAGCCGCGTACGAGGTGGCCCAGCAGGACCCCGACTTCCACAACACCTGGCGGGACCTGTTGCGCCGCTACGTGGGTCGGCCCACGCCCCTCACCCCGGCCCGCCGGCTGACCCAGGCCCTGGGCGGTGCCCGCATCTACCTGAAGCGGGAGGACCTGGCCCACACCGGCGCGCACAAAATCAACAACGCCCTGGGCCAGGCCCTGCTGGCCAAACGCATGGGCAAGACCCGCATCGTGGCCGAGACTGGCGCGGGCCAGCACGGCGTGGCCACCGCCACCGCGTGCGCCCTCCTGGGCCTGGAATGCGTCATCTACATGGGCGCGGTGGATATGCAACGCCAGGCCCTCAACGTGTTCCGCATGCGCCTTTTGGGCGCCGAGGTCCGGGCCGTCAAAAGCGGCTCCCAGACCCTCAAGGACGCCATCAACGAGGCCATCCGGGACTGGGTCACCAACGTGCGCACCACCCACTACCTGCTGGGTTCCGCACTGGGGCCGCACCCGTACCCCCGCATCGTGCGGGACTTCCAGCGGGTCATTGGCGAGGAGACGCGGCAGCAGATTCTGGAGGCCGAAGGCCGGCTGCCCGACCTGCTGATTGCCTGCGTGGGCGGCGGGTCCAACGCCATTGGCTTCTTCCACCCCTTCTTGCAGGACGAAGGCGTGGCCATGGTTGGGGTCGAAGCCGGGGGGCTGGGCATCGCTTCGGGTAAGCACGCGGCCCGCTTCGCGGACCCCAAACGGGGGCGCGTGGGCGTGCTCCACGGCACCATGACCTACGTGCTCCAGGACGAACACGGCAACATCCTGGAGACCCACAGCGTTTCCGCGGGGCTGGACTACCCCGCAGTTGGCCCGGAGCACGCCTGGTTGCGGGAAATCGGCCGGGTGGAATACACCTACGCGACGGACGAGGAAGCCCTGGAAGCCTTCCGCACCCTGGCCCGGCTGGAAGGCATCATCCCGGCCCTGGAAAGCGCCCACGCGGTGGCCGAGGCCATCAAGCGCGCGCCCAGGATGCGGCCGGACCAAATCGTCATCGTCAACCTCAGCGGCCGGGGGGATAAGGACGTCCCCACCTTGATGGCCCAGACCGAGGGGGCCGGGTAAGGCCCTTCCCCATCACCCCTGGGAGTTGGCTGCTTCCGACGTTTCCCATTGGGGCACCGGCCAGGTCCAGCCTTCCGGGGGGTTGCCCTGCAGCGCGGCCTGGATTTCCTTGGCCAGCGCGTGCAGGTCCTGCCGCAGGGCCTCCACCTTCAGGCCCCGGACCACCTCGGGCCACCCGACGAGGTGGCGCATGGCCCGGCGGTAGACCTTGTACGCACCCCGGTAGTTGCCCTGCTGCACATGGTAGGCCACCACCGCGGCCTGCAGCAGACCCTGATACAGTTCCCGAATGGGTCCCGGCTCCTCCCGCCAGGCCTCTTCCAGCCATTCGTGGGCTTCGAAGTACTCCCCCTGAGCCATGCACCTCAGGCCCTGGTACACCTTTTCGGGGAACCGCGTTTCCGCCATCACCACACCCGCTGCAAATTGGGGTTGTCGCACGGGCGGCGGCCCACCTTGGCCATGGGGACCCACTGCCCCCGGATTTCCACCTGCACCACGTCCGCGGTGAAGTCGGTGACCAGGGGACCCGCGTTGTGCAAGAACCAGGACCCCACGCCGTAGTAGTCCACCGGCGCGCCCAGGCGCTCGAAGCGTTCGATTTTCTCCGGCGTGAACCCACCGGAGACCACGATTTTGATGTTCCGGCAGTACCGCCGGGCCTCGTCTTCCCACTCGGCCGGCACGTTCCAGGAACGCCAGGCGTTGTCCAGAGCCTCCCGCATGGCCACGACCAGGCGGGGCACCACGCCCAGGTCCAGTTCCGGCGCGCCCAACATGGGGATGGAGGCATCCCGCAGGTTCCCCGCGGTGTCCATCCGGACGCCAAAGAGCACGAACTTGCGGGCCGCTTCTTCCTCGCCGGCTTGCTTGCGGGCCATGTACTCCCGGAACATGACTTCGGCCACGGCTAAGGCTTCGGGCACCGAGCGGTTGTTGAAGTCCACCAGGGCGATGCGGGGCACCTCCGGCGGGAGATGGGCCGCGAACTGGCGCATGGCTTCGGGCGTATCGCCCAGGAAGCAGGCGATGTAGGCGTGGGCCGTGGTGCCGCCGCCTTTGCCGCCCCAGAGTTGGCCCTGGGCATCGGTGGAAACGAAGGCCGGGACCTGGGCGTTGAAGTCCCGGTTGTAGCGTTGGACGCCAATCCAGTACGCGTAGCCGTCCAGGGCCTGGGTTGCGGGCAGGTCGAAGCGGGCGGGGAAGAAGAGAACGGGCTTGCCCCGCGCGGCTTTGAGGATGTGGTACGTGTTCGTGGCAATGCGACTGGCGCGGGTCAGGAAGCCCAGGATGGGCGTCTCCATGGGTCCATAGTCCCGGTACCGGCCGCGGATGCGCAGGACCGGCTGCACC
>JALXBY010000160.1 GCA_026991215.1 Anaerolineales bacterium | reverse complement strand
GACCCGTTCCAGCAGCCCGGCCACCGGAGACCGAAGCCCTGTGGTCGCAACTGCAGGGCCAGCCCGTGTCGGTGGTCCTGCTCAGCCTGCGGTTGGACGCCCACAGCCAGCCGGCCCGCCATGCCCTGGCCGGGCTGCTGGAACGGGTCCGCGCCGCGGGCTGGACCCCCATCGTGCGTTTCGAGAACTTCTTCCAGGCCTTCCGGGACGCGCCCGAACAGGTCTGGCCCACCCTCAAGACCTTCTGGGAGGCGGCCCGGCCCATCTTCACCCTGGGCGATGCCCTGGGCCGCGCCCTGCCCTGGGAAGTGGCCGTGGCCACCCATGAGGTGCACCGCCGCTTCCCCCAGGCCGACCTGGGCTTTTGGATGGCCAACCACAACGCATGCGCCGATGACAACGCCCTGAGCGCGGTGGAACAGGGCGTGACCTTGGTCCACGGCACGTTGCACGGCTACGGCGCAGGCCGGGGGTATACGGACCTGGCCTGCATCGGTACGGCCCTGTGGCGGCAGCAACGGCGGCCCGTTTCCCCGCAGCATCTGGAACGCATGTGGGATGGCAGCGAGACCCTGCACCACTGGCTTTACGCACCGGCCGAACGTTCCACCGTGCCGTGAACCTGGATTTCCTCCCACAGGCCGCGGGTCAACCCCAAGAACAGGCTCACGCCCAGGCCAATGGCGGAGAACACCATGAGCAGCACCATGATTTGATACCGCACGGCCACCAGGGGGGAAACACCGGCCAGAATCTGCCCCGTCATCATGCCGGGCAGGGAGACCAGCCCGACGGAAAGCAGGGCATTGGTAATGGGGATGAGCGCGGTGTTGAGCGCAGTGCCCGCCGCGGCAGGCCAGGGCATACCCCGGCGCAGTTCGGCCTGCAGCCGTTCCGCGGCCAGGCTGATGCCGTTCATGGTGTTGGCAAAGACCATGCCGGCCAGGGGGATGACTGTTTGGGGATGGAACCACGGCGCGGCCCGCAGCACCCCCTGGGTCACCAGCATAAGCACGCTTCCCCCACCCAGCACCAACGCGACCCAGGCCCGCAGGTAAAGGGCACGACGCCGGTGGGGAACGGTGCGCAGGGCAATCCAGGCCGCGACACTGCTCATGATGGCCAGCACAGCCAGCACCGGCCCCGCACTGCGGGCGGAAAACACGTACACCAGCACATAACCCACGGCCAGCAACTGTACCACCATGCGGAAAAGCGCCCAAAGGTAGCCCCGCACCCCCACACCCATACGCCACTGCCAGAGCAACACCAGGGCCACGGGGATGAGCATCAACGCCAACCGCGGGAGGGGAATCAAAACAGCCATGCAGCGCCTCCAGATCGTGCTTGAAATCCCTTGGGGAAAGGACAAATCAAACAGGCCGACCGCGCCGCGCGGCCGGCCTGCCGGCTTCTCCGGTACACGGGGGCGTTATGCATCGGCCCCCTGGGGCCGTTCGTATAGTTCGACCAGAACGCCCCCCGCACTCTTGGGATGAATGAAGGCGTACTTGCGGCCCGTGGGGGAGACCTGGGGGGTTTCGTGAATCAGGCGGACCCCCTGGGCCTTCAGGCGGGCCAGCATGCCTTCCAGGTCGTCCACCTCCAGGCAGATGTGGTGCATGCCCGGCCCGCGCTTGGCCAGGAAGCGGGCCACGCCGGTATCCTCCTGGGTTGGCCGCACCACTTCGATGCGGCTTTCCCCCACCGGGAGGAAGGCCACCTCCACGCCTTCGGCCTCCACCTGGT
>JALXBY010000159.1 GCA_026991215.1 Anaerolineales bacterium | reverse complement strand
AACAGGAGGAGCACGTCTTCCCCATGGTGCCCTCGGGTGTCTCCCTGCACGAGATGATTCGGAGGCCGGCTGCGGTGGGCAGTCAGCAGTGAGCGGTCAGCAGTGGGCAGTCAGCCGACCGCCGACCGCCGACTGCTGACCGCCGACCGCCGACCGCTGACCGCCGACTGCCGTTATAATCTTTCCATCTCCCCATGGAGTCCCTGCCATGCCCGTTTCCCTCTTCCAGGAAGTCACCTTCCCCTGCCCCCGGTGCGGCCGCGAGGTGCAGGCCCGCGTGGCCCTGGTGGTGCACGCGGAGGAGCACCCCGACCTGGTGGACGCCGCCCGCCGGGGCGACCTGCACCGCGTGACCTGCCCCGCGTGCGGCCATGAGATGCACCTGGACGCGCCCCTACTCCTCTACTTCCCCCAACCACCCGAGGCCTGGGGCCTGGACGACGACGGCCCCGTAGCCCTGTTCGCGCCCGCGCGGGGCACCACGCCGGAAGAGGACCGGCAGACCCTGCAGGCCCTGCTGGAACACCTGGCCCGGGCCTTAAACCAGCCCGTGGAAACCCTGGCCGGACGCACCCTGCCTGTACCCCCCGACGCGCTGCCCGCGGTGCTGGAACAGGGGCCCGGTGCCCTGGTAGGGGCGCAAGGCCTTGCGCCTCTACGGGAAATTCTGGACGCCGCGGGCGACCTGGGTCGCGCCTTGGCCGAATGCTTGGAAGCGCCTTCGCCTGAAGCCTACCATGCCTGCCTGGAAGCCCACCCCGAATTGCTCTCCGAGGAGGCCATAGCCCTGCTGGAGCGGCTGGTGGAAAAGGCCCCCGACCCGCAAACCCGCCAGGGGCTGGCCTTTTTCCTGAACCTCCACCGCCGGGCCCGGGAGGTGGGCCTGGACCGGGCCTTTGCGGAATTGACCAAGAGCCAACCGGATGCCGCGACCTCGCAAAACCGTGTGGACCCGGCCGTGCAGGAAGCCCTGACCGCCCTCCCGGCCGAAATGCTGTTGGGCTTGGCCGAATATGCGGCCCTGCGGGCCCAGGCCGAGGCCGGCCGACCCCACCTGTGGCAGCAGGCCTTAGCGCGTTTGCTGCCCTTGCTCGACCATCCCCGGGTGCAGGCCCGGCCCCTGGCCCTGGCCGTGTTCTCTCTGGAGGCCGGTAACGGTTTCTCCCGTCTATATGAATTGAGCGGCGAGGAAACCCTGGTCGGGCATGCGGAACACCTCTTTTGGCAGGCCCTGCGCCTGGCTCCGCGCGAGCAGGCCCCTTACCTCTGGGCCACGGTGCACCACAGCCTGGGGAATTTGTACCTGAGTCGCTACAAGCGGAGCGGGGACGAGGCCCATGCCCAGGCCGCCGAGCAACACTATCGCCATGCCCTGGAGGTCCGCCGCCGGGAGGTGGCCCCGGCCGATTGGGCCATGACCCACCACAGCCTGGGGATTTTGTACAGCAGTCGCTACGAGCGGAGCGGGGACGAGGCCCATGCCCAGGCCGCCGAACAACACTATCGCCATGCCCTGGAGGTCCACCGCCGGGAGGTGGCCCCGGCCCAGTGGGCCATGGTGCACCACAGCCTGGGGACTTTGTACAGCAGGCGCTACGATCGGAGCGGGGACGAGGCCCATGCCCAGGCCGCCGAACAACACTATCGCCATGCCCTGGAGGTCCACCGCCGGGAGGTGGCCCCAGCCGATTGGGCCATGACCCACCACAACCTGGGGATTTTGTACAGCAGTCGCTACGAGCGCAGCGGGGA
>JALXBY010000158.1 GCA_026991215.1 Anaerolineales bacterium | reverse complement strand
TCAAAGCGCGGCTGCAGCACGAACTCTTCACCGGCGGCATGCTTCCACCTCCCCCTTTGCGAGGTAAAGTCTCGGCGGCTCAGTTGCTAACTGCGTAAGTCCTGTTATGTTAAATTTCTTCCCCGCATTGCTCTTCTGGCTTGCCTGGAAAGATGAAGCAATACCTCCTAAGATGCTTATCCTGCCCTATTTGACCGTTGCCTTGCTGACGTTTATCGGCGCCTTTATATCGCTCTATACCACTCTACAACCCTGGATAGCCGCCCGGACCTGGCCCTTTCAAGCCCTCCGCGTGACGGTATCTCCGCTTAAATGGCATCCAAACCAGTTTGCCCATCTCATTGCCGTGGGCTTCCCTTTGTTTATGGCGTTACGTGTCGCCGGTTCGTCCAAGGAAACGCGCTTGGCACAAGTGCTCATGTTTGTCTCTTTTACCCTCCTCATTCTTACCAACTCCCGGGGCGGCTTGCTTGCCTGGAGCATTGGTGTCGCGGGCTTTCTCATCCTAAACAGGAACTATAAAGGAAAAATTTTTTGTCCCCGTTGGTTATGGACAGTCATCTTGCTCCTGGGCCTGCTGTTCTTCCTTTGGCAAAGCAGGTTGCGTCTTGGGAACGTTGTGCGTCCAGATTTCTCCAACGGCCGCATCGATTTTTGGAAATGGGGCCTTCGGACTTGGCGACAACAACCTATTTGGGGCCAAGGACCAGGTACCTGGCCCTTGATTCACCTGGCTTCAACTTCAATCCCTCCGCGTTTTTTCACCGATATGCCCCATAACCTGATTGTAGACCTTCTAACCAGTACGGGCGTGCTGGGATTGGTATGGAGTATTGCAGCCCTGCGTCAATTGTTACGGCCAAAACGTCCATGGACGCTTTGGCAACGGGCGGCACTGGCATCTGGAATGAGCTGGCTTGCCCATCATATGGTTGACGAAACTGTCCATTGGGGGGCTTGGAATCTCATCCCTGCAACGCTGCTTTTGATGCTGCATACGAAAAATGCCTCAACACCCCAACACCAGGCATACAAACCCAAACCAATAATCTGGGCTTTCCTCTGGCGAGGTTTGGCTTTAGGTACACTGATCTTTATTATATTACATGGCGCCTCGCTCTATTTGTACGAACGTGGCCGAGCATATGGTGCCCAAGGGAAATGGGATCACGCAGGGTTCTGGATGGAACAGGCTGCACGTCTCGCCTTCTGGGAACCGGGTTATACGGTGGCCGCGGCGTATGCTTATGGCAAGCACGCACTCGCAGCCACGCTGGCGGAGAAGGAGCGAAATGCGTTTCTTCAACGTTCAGCCTATCTATTTGAGAAAAGTTTAGGTCAGGAACCCCAATATGCAGTTCACTGGGCCAACTATGCATGGATTTTATGGAACCTGGGCAGGCAAAACGAAGCCCGACAAGCCATGGCTCAAGCCGTGCAGCGAGCTCCCCTGGGACCTTTTTTCTACACTCTGGCCTGGATGGAGGAACGCACGGGAAATATCACCAAAGCCACTTCTTTGTATATAACTTTTCTGGACATCTACCCCTGGTTTTCATTTTCACCCAGTTTTACATCTAATATTCAAACCAAAGCCCTGAGACTCTGGATAAACCGAAAACAACCAAGACGATGGTTTACCTGGGAAAAGCCGTTGTACCAAGCCCTGTTGGAAAATTCGCTTGAAACACCGTACCGTATTCCTTTACCGGGCCGTGCAGAGATACCATCGTATCGTGCGCTTTATATCAGCAAGTATCTACAAACCTTCCTCAAGGCCCGCCAAAAAAATGACAAACAGGCCAAACTCTTTGCCACCCTTGCTCCCCCAGTAAGCTTTGATCTGCATCTTTGGCTGATTGCCCAATCCATAGATCTTACGCCAATAAAGCAAAACCTTATTCAGGAAATCTGCTTGCGCCTTAAATACAATTCATCCTATGGCGCTGCATGGGAAATTTCCAACAAAAACTTTAGTATCCTCTACCGTATACCCCCTCCGGATATTGTGGACCTGTTACCAGGATTTCCGCAGCCTCTGTCGCCTGTTTTTTCCAAGCTATGTGCTTCTTGAATACACTTTTGAAACAAATACGAGCTCACACAGAACAAGACGAAGAAGCAGAGATGCATGAAACAAAAACGTCAAAAAAACCTCAGTGCTGGAAGCCACCCTGGCAGGTATTCTGGATGCAAATTCTCTGGAAAAGTATTATTTTGGGATTGTTATTAGGCCAGGGCATAGTGTTTCTTTATAATTCGACGCAATATTTCCCGTATTACTCCGTAGATTTCGCGCAATACTACTTCCTGGCCCAGTGGCTTCGGCTTGGTGGAGAATTCACAGATACGTCCTGGCCATGGAAGGTGGGCGTCCATTGGCCAGAGTGGGTCTATCAAATCACGCCCTTTCTGCCCTACCAGCCCCTGCTGATTCCAATCATGCGCCTCTTGAGCGGGATCCCATACACATACGCTTACCTGCTGTGGAGCGGCGGCGCGCTGCTGATCTGGTGGCTTCTGTTGGGTCGCTTCGCCCGGAAGTTGCGTCTTTCGGCATTTTGTGTACGTGCGTTCCTGTTCCTTTTCCCTTCGCTATGGTTTGGGCTGTACTGGGGTAACGCCGATGTCTATCTGGCAGCGGGGGTCCTGGCAGCGATTTTGCTTGCTTACGAAGGTCGTGCAACGGGGAGTGGGCTTTTGTGGGGGTGGTTGATTGCGTTCAAACCCTTCCTCCTCTTTGGGACCCTGCCGGGCCTGCGGCGATGGGGTAGAACCTTCCTTGCCGGCCTCATCGGAGGTGGGTTGAGTGCATTCCTTGTTGCCTGGAGAGCGGTCGGCATCCAGGGATTGGTATTCTTATTGGACCATCTCCTGGAATACACCCAAATCACCGCACGATGGTTCCTGGATGGCAATGCTTCACTGACGGGATGGATCTCCTTCTGGATTGGCCCGGAGACCCGTCTTTCCCGGCCATTGCTTGTTTACGCGGAATCCGTACAGCCCTATTCCTCGATTCTGGGCCTGGCCCTTTTGTTGGCCACCCTGTGGGTATGGCTGAAGGCCCCCAGCGCGCCCCCTTGGGTCGAAGAAGGCCTGTGGCTGACACTGGCCATGTTGCTGGCCCCTTTCGCCTGGTCACAATACTTGTTATACCTGTTTGGCCCCATGGTCGCCTTTCATGCCTTCGTACACCAAGACAAAAACCCCTGGCCCTATCGATATGCCTGGTACCTTTTGTTGCCCAGCCTGCTTTCCGGTTTCCTTTGGGGCGGCATCGACCCTGACGTGCTCGCCCGTTTGAAACTACGGGTGATTTCGCTCTGGGCAGGCACGACTTATCTGGCCCTCTGGCTGACGTTCTGGATGGTGCTATATCGTGCGTCTATCCAGACCCGTAAACCCAGGCTTTAATCATCCCCTGCCAGAAAACCCTCCAACACCCCCATATAAACCGCCGGCTGGTTCACATAGGGGAAGTGCCCGGCATCAGGGAAGGTGTACACCTGGGCCCAGGGGTAACGCGCTTTCAAGGCAGCCCGCAATTCGGGTGGAATCAATGGGTCGTTGGCCGATTCCACGATCAGCACCGGGATGTGACGCGGTGGTTCAGGCAGCCGCGGGGCGTAAAGCACACAGCAGGCCCGGGCAATCACATCCTGCTTATGCATACCCACGTAGGACTGCTCCAACAAGTACGCCAGCAGCAAAGGGGAACGGGACGTCGGATGTACCTTGAAGAAATACCCCTGCCGGAACGCGGCCAGCACAACAGCCTCCGGCAGCCAGGGTGCCAGCCGCAGCAGCAACCCGTATTGCCGTTGATACACCGCCCGCCCCTCTGGGGGAAAGGTGTTGCCCAAAACCACCCGGGCCACCCGCGCCGCGGCATGATGCATGAGATACTGGGCCACATATCCGCCCAACGAGGACCCCACCACCGTCGCCCTTTCCATGCCGTACGCATCCATCAAAGCCAGCACCCCGTGGGCCAGGGCCTCTACCGTTTCCACCGCAGGATATGTGACGCTCAACACCCGAAAGCGCTGGGCCAGCCGCGGCAGCACCCGCCACCACACGTCGTACGCGCCGGCCATGCCGTGCAAAAGCACTACGGCCTCCGGGCCTGAACCCACAACGAGATGGGTCCAGGGCACGCCCTGCACCACCCGCTGCCGCGGGGGATGGGACTCCCGGAACCGCAGGAGTTCCTCCACCTCGGCTTCGGGTACCCCCAACCTCCGGGCCAGGGCCGGAAAGGACCGGGGACCCAGAGGAAAACTGTAGCGCAACGCCAGGCGCAAGGATTCCCACGAGAACATGGCCTCTGTCCCCTGGTGAAGCATACCTTCGACTGCCGGGATTATATCCCCCAGGCCGCTTGCATCCTGTTGGGTTTCCCTCTACCCTTGAAGGAAACCCTGGCAAGGAGCAGGGGCATGGCGAAACCGGAACTGGAGCAACTGCTGGAACAGGCCCGGCAGGCCCAGGCCGAAGAAGCCTGGCGCCGACTGCTGGCGTTGGTGCGCGAAATCCAGGCCATTGACCCGGAGGCCGCGCAGCCCTTCATCGATGCGCTGTGGGCGCACATCGCCCAGAACCGCCACGCCCGTCAGAACCGGATGGACATCGCCCTGACCCTGCGCCGCATGGCCCAGGACGGGGCCTGGGTCGCGGTTTACCGGGAAATCCAGACCCTGGCCCGGGAAGACGAAGCCGCAGCCATGCACGTGGCCCGGTTGCTCTTCGTGGATGCCTCCTACTTCCACGCGCATCCAGCCCGGGTTTCGGAACGCGTCCACACCCCCAGCCCCATCGATACCCTGACCCGACCGGTCCGCATCCGGCTCTACCGCTATGGCTATGGCCCCCAGGCTCTGGACCGCCCCTGGACGCGCCACTGGTACCTGTGGGTTGGCCTTGTCCCGCTTCTCTTCTTCCTCCCCGCGCTGACCGCCCCCCTGGGGTGGGTGCGGTTGGGCATCTTCGCGGTGGGCTGGCTCCTTTTGGCCCTGCTCCCTCAGGTGCCGCGGGAACGGGTTCGGGTGCCGGGCCTGCGCGCGGTGGCTGCGGGGTTGTTGGTCCTGGGTGCGCTGCCGCCGGTATGGCCTGCGCACCTGTTCACCCTGGCCGGCGTTGTCGCGGGGCTGCTGTTGGGCTTCTGGGCGGCCTGGTCCCGGCGGTGGCTGCCAGTGGGGGCGTGGTCACAAGTTGCCTGGGGAAGCCTGATCGGGCTGGCCGCCGCGGGCTTGCGGCTCGCGCCCCTGCCCTGGAACCTGGTCGCAGCGCCTGCCACCCTGCTGGCCGGTCTGCTGGGCCACGCCGCGGTCCGCTTCCTGGAGCCACGCTGGGACCGGGATGCCGCGTCTCGGCCCGCGCTGGCCTTGCTTTTTCTCGGCTACCTGGCGCTGCTCCTGATGAGTGGGGCGCAGGTCCTCACCCGCCTTCCCCCGCCCCAGGGGTAAGCCGGTTACCGGGGCCGGCCATACAGGAACCAAAACCGGTCCTTCGGGAACGCGGGGGCAACCTCCTCTTCCCACACGAAGGGGCCGGGTTCCCAGCGGGTCTGCAAGCGTCGGTCCGCGTGGGCCTGCAGGGCCTGGACTTCCCCCTCAATCTCCGCATGGTCGTACAGGACCTCCAACACAGCCCGGTGGCGGACCTCACTGGGGTAATAGGCCCGCGCGGAGGCTTCTTCGGCCAGTTCGTCGATGTACTGCGCCCACAAGCGGGCCCGCATCTGGGCCTCCCGGTTGGCTTTGGTGTTCCAGAGCACGGGGTGCTTTTGCCGAAGCGCGTCTAGGCGTTGCGCAATCCGTTCCCGGCGGGCTTCGATGACCGGTTCCAGGGGCCGTTGCAGGCGTTGTAAAGCAAAAAGCACGTTGCCCAGGCTCATCTGGGGGTAAGGCCGGTCCTCGCCTGGCGGGGGCGCAATGCCCAGGTTCCAATAAGTTTCCGGGCTTTCCAGGTAGTCCTCCAGGACCTCCAGCGCGGCTTCCAGGTAAGTCAGGTCATACTGGGGCGAAGGCATGACGCACCTCCCGGCAGGGATGCCGGTTCAAGCATACCACACGGGGGAAACATGGACGCGGGCCGCCCCTGGGTGCGTGCAAAAGTTGCCGAATCAGGCGGCCAGGGGGAGGGGGTTCCGTAAACGACGGAGGAACGCCGTCCGGGCTTTGAGGGTGAGTTCAGCCCCATCTTCGGTCCAGTGCG
>JALXBY010000157.1 GCA_026991215.1 Anaerolineales bacterium | reverse complement strand
CCACGGACCCAGGCCAGGGTGCGCTTGACCGGCCAGGAGGCCACTTCCGCGATGTTCACCCCGGCCACGGTGACGGCCAGGGCCTCCGGCCGGAGCCGGGTGCCGCGGCAGGCCTCGCAGGGCAGGGCCATCATCAGGCTGTGGATGCGTTCCCGCACCGCGTCGGATTCGGTCTCGGCATAGCGCCGTTCCAGGTAGGGGATGACGCCTTCGTCCCACTCGTCGCCGTAGAGGATGCGCCGCCGGTGGCCTGGCGGCAGCGCCCGGAAGGGCCGGTTCAGGTCGATGCCGTGCCGACGGGCCAGCCGACGCAGCAGGGGCCAGCGGGGGCCGCCGGGCGCGAATTCCCAGTAAGCGATGGCGCCTTCGGCCAGGCTGCGTTCCGGGTCCGGCACCAGCAAATCCGGGTCCACCTTGAGGTGCACGCCCAGGCCCTCGCACACCGGGCAGGCGCCGTAGGGCGTGTTGAAGGAGAACAACCGGGGTTCCAGTTCGGGGAACGCGATGTCGTGCTCCGGGCAGGCCAGGTGTTCGGAGAAGACCACGTCCTCGCCCGGCCCCGGCTGCCCGGCCGGGGGAAGCCGGTGCACGATGAGCCATCCCCCACTCAGCCGGAGCGCAGTCTCGACCGAGTCCGTCAGCCGGCTGCGGAAGGTGCGGGCCTCTTCCGGGTCTTCCAGGTCCCGCAGGATGAGGCGGTCCACCACCACTTCGATGTGGTGGATTTTGT
This sequence comes from Anaerolineales bacterium, assembly GCA_026991215.1. Taxonomy (GTDB): domain Bacteria; phylum Chloroflexota; class Anaerolineae; order Anaerolineales; family DRMV01; genus S139-71. The sequence goes on along the minus strand of JALXBY010000157.1, from coordinate 1,037 downwards.
AGCGTTCCAGTTCGGGCGGCGGGGCCTCGTCCAGGTCGTAGAGTTCCCCATCGACCCGGAAGCGCACGAAGCCCTGGCGTTGCAGGTCCTCGAAGACCTTGCGGTAGGTCCCCTTGCGGCCCCGGACCACGGGCGCGAGCAGGTAGAAGCGGGTGCCCGGCGGCCAGGCGAGGATGGTGTCCACCATCTCCTGGGCGGAGCGGCGCTCCAGGGTCCGGCCGCATTTGGGGCAGTGGGGCGTGCCCACGCGGGCGAAGAGCAGGCGGAGGTAGTCATAGATTTCGGTGACCGTGCCCACGGTGGACCGGGGGTTGTGGGGCACGCCCTTCTGGTCGATGGCCACCGCGGGGGAAAGGCCCTCGATGGCGTCCACGTCGGGCTTTTCCATCAGGCCCAGGAACTGGCGGGCGTACGCGGAGAGGGATTCCACGTACCGCCGCTGGCCTTCCGCGTACAGGGTATCGAAGGCCAGGGAGGACTTGCCCGAACCCGAAAGGCCGGTGATGACCACCAGGGCCTCTTTGGGCATTTCCACGGTGATGTTCTTCAGGTTGTGCACCCGTGCTCCGATGACCCGCAGGACCTTTTCGGCCATGGACGCCTCCTATGTTCCCACGACGGTTGGGGCGTTGCGCATTGTACGCCTTTCCCGCGCCCTGGATGCAGGGAGTTTTTTGCCCCTGGGAGGCCAGGCGAACCTTCACGGCCCATCCTGGTGGGTCCTTCCCAGAGGGGATGGCCCTTCATTATAAAGGCATCAATGCACGGCCTTGAGGCGGATAAAACAAAAGGCCCCCTGATGCAGGGGGCCTCCCAGGGCAGTGTTTGCGTACTCACTAACCTACTTACTTACCTACGAGAATGCGTAAGTGTTGTTCGATGCCCGCGAGTTCACTGTCTTCTTCCTCAAGGTCCTCTATCAGATCCTCCAGAGTCACCCGGAGACCTTCAGGTCCATCGGGCGGGAGGGCTTCCAGGGCGGCTTTCAGATGCTTTTCAACACCGCCCCTATCGTTGGCTTCCAGCGCGTCCCAGGC
>JALXBY010000156.1 GCA_026991215.1 Anaerolineales bacterium | reverse complement strand
CACGCCGATTCTATTGGCGATAAACGCCGGCGTGTCTTTGCAAAGCACCGTTTGTTTTCCGAGGAAACGGTCGCCATATTCCATGAAAAAAGCCACCACGGAAGGGTCGGTCTCCGGCGTGGGGATGACCTCCGTAGGCGTGGGCGGCGGCGTGACCACGGGCAGCGGCCCGTTGATGACCTGCACGTACCGGAAGAAGACCCAACCCACACCCTCCGGCGCGGAGGGGTACAGGATGAGAATCCAGTTGCCGCCCGGCGTGCGGCCCAGCGCGGGGGCCTTTTCCCCCACCAGCAACAGGCCCACCACGGGGTAATCCACCCCCGGCCCCGCGCGCACGGAAATCTGCGGCTCGGTGCCGGGCACCACCTGAATCATGGGTCCGGGCGTGGGCGTATAGGCCCGGACGGGATGGTGCACGCCCACGCTCAAGGCCAAAAACAGGAGCAAGGCCGCCAGCAACACCCCCCGGGCCGGCCGCGTTACAGGCCGGCCCGGGGCCTTTGCGCCTGCACGTCCAACACGCCTCAGCCACCAACCGGGCATGGGTCACCCACCGATCTGGCTCATGGTGCGGTTGAGGGGTACTTCGCCCTGGTACAGGCCATGTCCCCAGGGCTTGTTCCACACCGCCTGCAGAATCAGCCGCCGCAGGTCCTCTTCGGATGCCCCCTGGCGCAGGGGCGTCAACAAGTCTACCTCATACTCCCGCAACAGGCACATGCGCAAGTGGCCGTCCGCGGTGAGCCGTGCCCGCGTGCAGGAGGCGCAGAAGGGCTGGCTGAGGGTAGCGATGAAACCCACGGTGCCCACCGCGTTGGGAAGCCGGTAAACCCGGGCCTCGCCGTCCAGCCGGCCGCCGTTGACCGGCGTCAGCGGCCCCAGGGCCTGCTCGATGCGGGCCATCATCTCCGGCACCCGCACGGCCATGCGCAACTGGAAGTCGGTCACCCCGGCAAAGGGCATCATCTCGATGAAGCGGACCTGCCAGGGGTGCTCTAAGGTCAGCCGGGCCAGGTCCACCACGTCCTCTTCGTTGTAGCCCCGCACCACCACCGCGTTGATTTTGATGGGCGTCAGGCCCGCGGCCTCGGCCGCGTGGATGCCCTCCAGCACGTCTTCCAGATCGCCCCAGCGGGTCAGGCGGCGGAACTTGTGGGGGTCCAGGGTATCCAGGCTGACGTTGACCCGCTTCAGCCCGGCCCGGGCCAGGTCCTGGGCCAGCCGGGGCAGGAGGATGCCGTTGGTGGTCATGGTGACCTCCCGGATGCCCGGCGTGGACGCGATGCCCCGTACGATTTCCACGATGTTGGCCCGGACCGTCGGCTCCCCGCCGGTGAGCCGGATTTTCTCGAACCCCAAGGACGCGAACACCCGTACCAGGGTGAAGATTTCCTCATCTTGCATGAGTTCTTCTCGCGGCATGAAGGTCATGTCTTCGGGCATACAGTACACGCACCGCAGGTTGCACCGGTCGGTCAGGCTGATGCGCAGGTAACGTATCCGCCGTCCAAAGCGGTCGAAGGCCATGGGGAACCTCCCAGGGAAGGGTTTGCCCTCATTTTAGCAAATACGATTTTGTGGTAATGGTCGGTGGTCGTTGGTCGGTGGTCGTTGGTCGATGATCGTTCGTCGATGGTCGTTCGGGGTTTGGCTTATAATAGCCACACCCTTGCGTTGGGAGAAGGACCATGGCGCAAGCCCGGTACACGCTGGTGGTGCACATCCTGGGGGAAGAACCCATCGTGGGCGACACGGACCGCCTGC
>JALXBY010000155.1 GCA_026991215.1 Anaerolineales bacterium | reverse complement strand
CCAGGAACGCGTAGTCGGCCAGGCCCACCAAAACGCACCACCAGGCAGCCGTCCGTAACGCACCCCCACCAGCACCCCGCCCAGCACGGCCAGGCCGTCCACGGCCACGTCCAGGCGCTGCCCCAGCAGACTTTCCCGCCGGGTCTTACGGGCCACGTAGCCGTCCAGGAAATCCAGGCTCACCCCCAGGGTGAAGAAGAGGGCCGGCAACCAGGCGGCCCAGAGGGTCTTGGGCGGGGGCAGGGCCAAAAACCCCCACAGGGCTGCAATGCCCAGGCCCCGGAACAGGGTCAGGGCGTTGGCCAGGCCCAGGCCGGGGTACACTTCGCCCCCGGCCGGATGGCGGTTCAGGGGGAGCCAGCGCCAGAACAGGGCGAGCAAAAGCGCCACCACAAGGCCCGAAGGCCCAAACCAGGCCCAGGCCGTGGGGGTTCCCAGGCTTGCAGCCAAACGCACGCCCAACCCGGCCCAGGCCAAAAGCGCAAGCAGGCCCCAGCCCGCGGCCTGGCGCGTCAAACGTCTGGGAAGGCCTCGGCAGCCTGCCCACGGTCGTATGAAGAGCACCCGTTTTGGCAGCGTAGAGGCCATGCGTGTATCCAGTGGGGATTTCAGGAAAACGGGCCTTGCCTTCGGGAAGTTCTGGGCTGCAGGCCCGGCCTGTATTTTAGCCGAGAATCTGGAAGGGGCGTCGGGCGTTGGGTGAGAACCCCCTAAGCCAGGGTGGGCCTCTTCGGTCCCACATTCCCCCATGGTGCCAGGCGTTTTTCGTGTTCCGACATATACTCACACAGAGGCACGGAGAACACGGAGTATCCGTTGGAGAAGACTAAAATTTCCTATGTGTTCTCTGTGTCTCCGTGAGAAAATACAAGGGTGTTGGGTGCTTCCGTTAGAGTTTGAAGAACGCCTGCCATGGTGCCGTCTACCCCGCGCATCAAGCCGGTTCCTGGTATGATTACTCCCACCTTCTGACGTAAGGAGGTTGGGGATGTCGGAAGCCATCAAGCCCCTGTTCTGGGAGCCTGAACCGGGTTTGGGGTATCACGTCGAACGCCGTCCCGATGGCGGCATGAACGTGGTGTTCTGGTTCGTGGACGAGCGTACCCTGGAACACTGGCGACGCTTCGCGGAAACCCATGAACTCTATTCCGACCGGCTCACCCGGAACCTGTACGACCTGCGGGCCTTGGACGACCTGCCGGAAGAGGCCATTCGCTACGCGGTGGAAGTCAACAGCGACCCGGCCGCTCGCCGCATCCGGGTGGCGGTGCTGGTCTCCAACGACCGGGTGCGTCAGGCCATCGAGCGGGTGATTGCCCTGACGCCGCCGGGCAGCGGCGCGGAAATCCGCATCTTCACCGACCCCGAAGCGGCCGAGGCCTGGCTGGCCCGTCCGCTGGAGGAAATGGCCTGAACCCTTCCCCCAGGAGACCGCCCCCATGCGCATCGTGCTCAACCAGGAACGCCTCAAGCGCTACCTGCGCATCGCGAAGTGGGCCTCCCTCAGCGGCCTGGTGCTGTTCTTCGTCGGCATGTACATCACCTTCACCCGCGACCCCTCCTGGGCGCCCTGGGCCTTTGCCGCGCTCATCCTGGGTTTTCTGATTACCCAGGTGGGCATCTACTACGGCAACCGCTATGGCCGGATGCCCAGGGTGGACCAAATCCTCAACCGCGCCCTCAAGGGCGTTTCCCGTGAATACACCCTGTACCACTACGCGACGCCGGCTTCCCACGTGCTGGTGGGCCCGGCCGGCATCTGGGTGCTG
>JALXBY010000154.1 GCA_026991215.1 Anaerolineales bacterium | reverse complement strand
CCCCCACCCCTGAAGTTTGGCTTTTTCGGGCAAAGGGGGGGGGGCGGCCCCTGGTATCTGCTACCGAAAGCCCGGAGGGTTTTTCAATATCCCCTAAGAAGGCGCTGGGTGCGGCCCGCTTTCGGCTTGCTGGAACGCCCGGAACACCTGTTGGAGCACGGCTTCGGGGACCGGGACCCCGGTTTCCACCTTCCCCACGGCCACGGGCAGGGCAAAGCGCACGGTGCCCTGGCGTCGTTTCTTGTCCTGGCGGAGGGCCGTGATGAAGTGGTCCCAGGGTACGCCCTGGGGGATGCGGGTGGGCAGGCCATAGCGCCGGAGCACCGCGGCCACGGCCTGGTGCCAGCCCGATGGGGCCAGGTGCAGGGCTTCGGCCAGGGCCGCTTCCACCACCAGGCCGATGGCCACGGCCTGCCCGTGGGGGATGCGGTACCCCAGCGCGGCTTCGATGGCATGGCCCACGGTGTGCCCCGCATTGAGCGCGCTGCGCAGCCCGCGGCGTTCCCAGGGGTCGGCTTCCACCACCCGGACCTTCACCGCCATGGCCCGGCTGACCAGGGCTTCGGCCTGCTCCGGTTCCAGGGCCAGGCCCTGTTCGAGCATGGCCCACAGGTCCGGGTCCCCCAGCAGCGCGTGTTTCACCACTTCGGCCAGGCCGTGCCGCCACTCTTCCTGGGGCAGGGTGCGGAGCACGTCGGGGTCCGCCAACACAGCCTGGGGCGGGTGGAACGCGCCCACCGCATTCTTGGCCTCGGCCAGGTCGATGCCGGTCTTGCCGCCGATGGCCGCGTCCACCATGGCCAGAAGGGAGGTGGGCAGGTTGACCCAGGGCACGCCCCGCATGAAGGTCGCGGCCGCGAAGCCCGCGAGGTCACCCACCACGCCGCCGCCCAGGGCGACTACACCGCTATGTCGGTCCAGGCCCTTTTGCAGGAAGCCTTGCCACAGGCTTTCCAGCACGGGCAGGCGTTTGCTGGCTTCCCCGGCCTCCACCACGAAGACGTGGGTCGGCCCAAGGCCCTGCAGGTGGGCCTGCACCCCGGCCCCATGCAGGCCAAAGACCTGGGTATCCGAGACCAGGGCCCAGGCGCTCCGTTGGGGGAGCCGGGCCTGCAGGGCTTCCCCCAGCCCGCGACGCAGCAGCCCCGGATGCACGAGGACGTCGTACGCCGGCCCCATGGCCCGCAGCCGGAACCACCCCAGGCGAATCTGGGCCTGCCAGACCAGGTCCCGGAGAGCCAGGCCTGCGGTGTTCAACCGGCGGGGGAAACTCTGGTAATGGGCCGCGCGTTCTCGAAGGAGCCGCGTCAGGGCCTCGGCCTGCGCCTGGGGCACCAGGGGCCGCTGGTGGGGCGCGGCCTGCATCCGCTGCAGGAGCACGGGCAGGGGGGCTTCCAGCAGAAGGACCTTGCCCGCGGCCTCGGCCCGCTGCCGGTTTTCCGGCCGGAGCAAGGCCCCGCCGCCCAGGGCCACCACCGCGCCCCGGCTGCCCCGATAGGCCTGGATGACCCCTTCCAGCGCGCGGGCTTCCCTGGCCCGGAAGCCGGCTTCCCCTTCGGTCTGGAAGATTTCCGGAATGGACCGGCCGGCCTGCTGCACGATGACCTGGTCCAGGTCGAGGAAGGGCAGGTCCAGGGCCGCGGCCAGGGGGCGGCCCAGGGTGGACTTCCCGGAGGCCGGGGGACCGTAGAGGAAGAGGAGCATGGGGTCACTCCTCGGCGGCAGGGGGGCCGAGCAGGCGGCCGCAGCCGTGGAGGGGGATCTGAAGACAGAT
>JALXBY010000153.1 GCA_026991215.1 Anaerolineales bacterium | reverse complement strand
GGCCCGGCCTGCCCACCCGCCCCGCGTACATGGACGTGGAGGTGGACCTGGAGACCGGGAGCGGGTGAGTGGGTAAGAAATGCTGCGCACGTCTACCCAAGAAAACCAGGACTACCCTCTCAACCCGCCTGCATGGACGGGGAGGTGGACCAGGAGACGGGGCATGGGCGATTGGGTAAGAAGTGCTGCGCACTTCTACCCAAGAAAACCAGGACTGCCCTCTCAACCCGCCTGCATGGACGGGGAGGTGGACCAGGACAGGGGTGGGTGATGAGGCCGTCATAAAAGGGCTTTGCACGAATGTACGGACGCTGATTTGCGCTTGGGGCTGTGCATCAAGGGCGCTTAAACACCCAGGCGGTTACCTTATGTAAGGCTTGGGTCCTGGGTCGCCTTTTGGCCCATCTGGGTCGGATAATCCTCAGCCTGCGTCCCCTATCGGTTGAGATAACCCCAGGGGTCCCCAAGATTCGGCTGGTCGGCCATACACAGCATGCCGGCCGGCCGAACGTGCTTTACGGAACATTCCTCATGGCTTGCAGCCACCCCAACGTGACAAATGTCACACAGGATGCTTCTGTATACTGAACAAAGCAAAGGTCCCTGTTTCACCTTAGTACTGGCGTCGTATCCCTGGTACATCCCACAACCCGGAGATGGAGGGCAAACGGTGGCTGAACAAACAACCCGAGCGGAAATGCAGGCTGCAGCCCCGCTCCCCCAGCGCGAGGCGGATTTCCCCGAAGTCCTGCAGGATGTGCTCCAGCGGTTGTTCTGCCTGCAGCATCTGCGGCCCGGCGAAGTCCTCTTCCGCCAGGATGAACCCGTCACCCACGTGTACTTCCTGCTGCAGGGCCGCATCGTCATCGAACGGACCGACCAGTGGGGGAACACTTCTGCCCTGTGCTCCCGTAATGCCGGCGACTTCTTCTGCCCGGTCTCCCTGTTCACAGGCCGGTATTTCGGTACGGCCCGGGCCGTCCGGCCCTCCCTGGTCCTCAGTGCCCCCAAAGAACAGTTCCTGGAAATTTACAAGGGCTACCCCCTCCTGCGGGAGTGGGCGCACCGCCAGTGTTTGTTGCAGGTCATTGGTTTGGTGGACCGGGCCAACGCGGTCATGCATTACACGGTGGAGCAACGGCTGGCGTGGCTGCTGGTCCAGGAGGCCAAGCAATGGGGCCGCACGGAGATGCCCCGCCGCCCCATGGAACTGCATCTGACCCAACAGGAACTGGCCCACTGGATTGGTGCGACCCGGGAGACGGTCTCCCGCATCCTCAAACACTGGAAGGAACAGGGCTGGATTCAGGTGCGCCGGGGGCGGCTCCTGGTCCTGGAGCCTGAGGCGCTGGAAACCCTGCTGCAAGGCAAACAACCTGCCCTTTCAGAGGCGGAAAGCGAAAAGGCCCCGGCCGCCGAACACGGATGAGGCTGTAAGGCGCAGACCGCAACAGCCAGTTTTCATCCTCGGGTTGAGGGTGTCAGGGTGGTTTCCCAGATGCGGACGGCCCCGGCCTCGCGCAGGGCCTCCCGTACTCCGGCCGCGGCCTCTGCCGTAACCAAGGCCAGCATGTTGCCCCCGCCACCACCGCCAGAAAGTTTGGCCCCCAGCGCGCCAGCCTGCCGCGCCGCAGTCACCAGGCGCTCCAGCGCAGGGTGGGAGACGCCCAGCGCGACCAGGTGCGCGTGGTTCCGGTCCATCAAAAGGCCGAGACGCCGGGCATCCCCCTGAGCCAGCGCGTCGCGGGCTTCTTCCACCAACTGACCGATGGCCCGGAACCGGGCTTCGTACCCCGCCCGGTCTTGCAACCAGCCTTCACGCACCCGCTCCACCATGGCCCTGGTAGAGGCCGGGACCCCGGTATCGGCAATCAGGAAACGGAAAACCCCGCCCACCTGCAGGGGCCTGGGCGGTTGCCCTTTCCGAAAATACACAGGCTGCCCGTAGGTGACCACGGTATTGTCAATGCCCGAAGGCGTGCCGTGGTACACCTTCTCCACTTCGTAGGCCAGGGCGTTGAGGGTTTCGGCCGGCAGGGGGCGGCCCAGGGCCTGGGCCAGCCCGCGAAGCACGGCCACAGTGGTCGCCGCGCTGGAACCCAGCCCCGCGGCCATGGGGATGGTGGCCCGAAGCATCACATGCAGGCCGGCGACCGCAGGAAGCCCCAAATGCTCCAGAAGCAGGGTGATGGCCAGCCGCAGGGGGTGCCGCGGCGGAAGGTCTTCCACCGGCACCCGAACCAGGTCAACCGCCTCCGCGGTGAGCAGCAGGGGCTGGCCCGGTGCTGGGGTCACCACGGCTTCGGCCCATACGCCGAACACCGGCATGGCCAGGGCCGGCGTCTCGTACACCACCGCGTGTTCCCCCATCAGGATGACTTTGCCTGGGACTCGGACGCGGATGGTGGGCATAGTTCGTTGTTGGTCGATCGTCGTTGGTCGATCGTCGATCGTCGTTCGTCGTTCGTCGTTCGTCGATGGTCGGTGGTCGTTCGTTGGTGGTTATTGGCCGGTGGGGGTGGGGAAGTCCACGGGTTTTCCGCTGCGGAGGCGTTCCAGCAGGGCCTGGGCCTGGAGTTGGGCCTGGTGGGAGACCGGCATCAACAGAAACTGTTCCAGGTCCGCGATGGCCTCGTCCGTGCGGCCCAGGTGGGCCAGGGCCATGGCCCGGTTGAAGTACGCGGCCGCGAAATTGGGGTCCTTCTGAAGCGTCCGGTTGAGATAATCCAGAGCCTGTTCGTCGTCGCCCTTCTTGAGGTAAAGGGACCCCAAATTAAACAGGGCCGCGGGGTTCTCCGGGTCGAGTTCCAGGGCCTTCTTGAAGTTCTGTTCGGCCAGGTCGTAGAGGTCCAGTTTGAAGTAGGCCTGGCCCAGGTTGATGTACAGGGTCGGGTCATCAGTCAGGCCCAGTTGGATGGCCTTCTTGAAGTCTTCGACGGCCGAAGCCGGTCGGTCCAGGGCCAGGTAGACGGAGCCGCGCGCGGCATAACCCTGGGGGAAGTGAGGCTGCTGCTCTAAGGCCTTGTTGAGGTCCTCCAGCGCGTCGCCGTAGCGCTCCAGGCGGGTGTAGACCAAAGCCCGATAGTAGTAGGCCTCGGCCGCGTCTTCGGGCGCGGCCGCGATAGCCACGGAAAAGGCCTGGATAGCCTCATCCCAACGGCCGGCGTTGGCGTGCTTCAGGCCCAGTTCGACGAAATCCTGGACCACCTGGCGCCGCGCCTCCTGAGCGCGGGCCTGCGTGGTGCGGCTCTGCCACGTGTTCCAGGCCAGGACGCCCAAAGCGCCCAGGACCAGCACCGCGCTCAAGGCCCCCAACACGTAGGTCAAGACGCGTCGTCGGTTGTTCATGGGGTTGGTTCCTCCTTTGGGGAAAAGGGATAGGCTCAGGCCCCAGGGGGGGCGGCCAGCAAGCGGTTCAGCACGTCCCACTCCGAGGGTAAGGGGTGCTGCCAGAGCAGGGCCACGTCCAGCCGAAAGCCGGGGAGCACGCGACTCGCGATTTCCCCCTGTTGCAGAATGCGCACCCGGTAGCGCTCCCCTTCCAGCATGTGGAAGTAGAAGGTGCGGCGTTCCCGGTCCACCACCCAGTATTCGGGCACGCCGGCCAGGGCGTAGTCGTGGGCCTTTTCCACGGTGTCCAGGGTGCGGGTCGAGGGGCTGACCACTTCCACCACCAGCACGGGCCGGGCCTGGATGGGCACGCCGTGGGCTTTGGCCGCATCCTCCGGGGCCAGGACGAACACGTCCGGCTCCCGCACCACGTCGGGCAGAATTTGCACCGCGGCCGGCCCGGTGAGAACTTCATGACCAAGGCCACGGCGGAGGATGTAAGCACGCAACAGGAAGGTCAACCATACGACAATGCGTTGATGTTCCGCGCGCACCGGGGAATGCATGATGACCTCTCCCCGCACGAATTCCCAGAAGGCCATCTCCGGGGCCTCTTCCAGATAGCGCTCCAGGGTCCAGCCGGGGATGCGGACCAGGTAGGGCGTCTTTACAGCCTGTTGGGTCTTCGGGTCCACCAGCACCAGGGTCATGGCTTTGCTCCCAAAAGGCGCCCGACATGTTCTGCCCGGAAGGTACGTCAAAATTTCCTCAAAAACCCACGAGCAGCCTTCACGCCATTTCGCCAGCCAACCGCAAAATACGCCGTCGGATGTCATCCGAGAGCCACATGCCCGCCTGGACGAGTTTATCCACATAAGGGGCGACTTCCGAGATAATGCCCTGGGCTTTGACTTCCAGGAGCACCCGAAGGGTTCCCCATACTTGCAACCCAGCAGCCTGGGCTATCCTGCGGGCCAGGAGGTCATCCAGTAAGACAACTTGCTCCCGATGTTCAAAGGCCAGGGCCAAAACAGCCAGTTCTCCAGGACCCAAATCCAGGGCCAGCCATTCTTCTGGCACATGGCGGGGGTTCACGCGTTTCACCCAAGAATACTGCTCAAGAGCAGGTACGTCATATCCACGTCGCCGTCCGGTTTCAAGTTCGGCTATCACGGCTTCGGGCACCCATACTTCGGCAAAAAGTTGCGCTAACCAGGCCAGGCCGCCGATTCGGTATAGATAAAGCAACGGCGACGTATTGCTAATCGCGATGTCCACGGGCGGCCTCCATCTCTTCTAACTCGGCCATGAGGGGAAAGACCCGGTAGCGATGCAGGTTTAAGAGAAATTCCACCCGCGGCATACCCGCCAGTTCAGCCGCACGGCCTGAAGAAAGACGGCCCATTTCATAGAGTTTTACAGCCGCCAACATGCGCAATTCCCGGGCAAAGGTTTCCGGGTCGCTTTTCTCGGCCAGGAGGACCTTTTCTGGGATGGTCAAAACCACCTTCAATTCGCGCATGCCCGCCCCTCTTTCATGTAATCAAAAGGCTTTCTGTGGTAACGTCAGTATAGCACGCATCGTTAAAGGCTCTCGACGGCCGGCTCATGCCGGGGGACACGCCAACCGCCCTCCAGCGGACCAGGGTCATGGCTTTTCTCCCAAAAGGCGCTTCAGCACGTCCCACTCCGAGGGCAGAGGCTGTTGGAAGAGCCAGGACACATCCAACCAGAAGCCAGGCAGCACGCGGCTGACCAACCGGCCCTGGGTGAGGCGTTGTACCCGGTACCGGTCGCCTTCCAGGGTGTGGAAGTGGACTTCCTTGTAATCCCGGTCCACCACCCAGTATTCGGGCACGCCGGCCAGGGCGTAGTCATGGGCCTTTTCCACTGTGTCCAGGGTGCGGGTCGAGGGGCCGACCACTTCCACCACCAGCACGGGCCGGGCCTGGATGGGCACGCCGTGGGCCCTGACCGCCTCCTCCGGGGCCAGGACGAACACGTCCGGCTCCCGCACCACGTCGGGCAGAATCTGCACCGCGGCCGGCCCGGTGAGCACCCGTGCACCCGGCCAGCGACGATGACAGTACATGCGCAACAGGGTTTGCAGGAAACCCACCAGGTCCTGGTGTTCGGCTCGTACCGGGGAATGCATGATGACCTCTCCCCGCACGAATTCCCAGTAGGCCATCTCCGGGGCCTCTTCCAAATAGCGCTCCAGGGTCCAGCCGGGGATGCGGACCAGGTACGCCTGGGTTTCGGCCAGCAGTTGGAGGGGATGCGCCATAGGCACCTCCAGCAAGCAGGGCGCGTCCTCATTGTACCGGGAACGAAAACCGGGGGAACCATGGGCGGCTCCCCCGGTCTTCACGCCGGCGATGGTGGGGTCATTCGTCGCTCTTGCGCAGGGCCATGGCGCCGATGCCCAGCAGGATGCCCAACACCAGCGCGCCGATGGCATACCCAACGGGCACACCCTGCGGCGGCTGGACCGGAACTTCGGCGGGCGTGGCCGCCGGCTTCGCGGGCTGGGCCTCCTGTTGTTTCTTGAGTTGCTCGACTTGCTTCTGCAGTTTCTTGACCTGCTCCTGGGCGGCCTTGCCCTGCACCGCGTCGTGGATGAGTTGGTTCATCAGTTGGATGTGCTCTTCGTTGGTCACCACCTCGCCGTAGGTGGCCACCACCTGGTCGGTCCAGAACGCGGGGTCGGTCATGTTCTGGTGGCAGCCCATGCACACGCCGATGCGCTCCATGCGGTCGCGGATGTCTTTATCCAGGGGGCGGGAAGCAGGCCAGTGCTGGCCCACGGTCATCTGCTGTTCCCCGGTTTCGGGGTTGATGACCTGGCTCCAGTCGAAGGGCAGGTCGGGGATGGGCTGCATCTGAATCTGGACCTTCTGCGGCACCACGTTGCCGTCGCCGTCCAGCAGGTCTACGTAGCGCGGCTCGTCG
>JALXBY010000152.1 GCA_026991215.1 Anaerolineales bacterium | reverse complement strand
TGCAGCCGCAATTTTAGGGCCTGGCCAGGCGAATGCAGCCGCCCCAACCTTAAACCCGCACCGGTTTAAGATGGCCTCCTTAAATCAGGACGTTTCTTGCAATTTCCCTTCAGGCACAGATGTGGCGGTGTATTGCCGAGATACGTCCACATCTGGCACAGCCCTCAAGGGAAGATGGATTCAAGCCGCGAAGATATGTGCCCGCCCTGCACGTTCTGGGGCCGCCGCGCGTCAGCCCCCAAAACCTTAAATGAGAATCCGCGCGTTGCCGCGGTTCCCCGGAAGGCCCCCGGTCAGCCTGCGCGCATCCTGGTAGAATGCCCATGCAATCTTGACGGCGGGAGGGAGCCATGCCTGAGTTCCTCCGTCTCCTTTCCCTGGAAGAAGCCCTGCAGCGCTGGCTTCCCGAAATCACCCACCGGGTGCCGGAAGAGACCCTGCCCACCGAGCAGGCCCTGGGCCGGGTGCTGGCCCGGCCGGTCCTGGCTCAGGAACCCATCCCGCCCTTCACCCGCTCTTCGGTGGATGGCTACGCGGTGCGGGCCGCGGATACCCATGGCGCGTCCGATGCCCTGCCCGCCTACCTGCGGGTGGTGGGGGAAGTGCCCATGGGCCAGGCCCCGGACTTTGCCATCGGCCCCGGCGAGGCCGCGCTGATTCACACCGGCGGCATGCTGCCCCAGGGCGCGGACGCGGTGGTCATGCTGGAATACACCCAGCCCAGCCAGGCCGACGAGGTGGAAGTGCTCCGGGCCGTGGCCGTGGGCGAAAACGTAATCCAGGCCGGGGAGGACGTGCAGCCGGGCCAGGAGGTGTTCCCCGCGGGCATCCGGCTGCGGCCGGCCGAAATCGGCGGCCTGATGGCCCTGGGCGTCACCCAGGTGGTCGTGCGGCAAAAGCCCAGGGTCGCGGTGCTCTCCACCGGGGACGAGGTCATCCCGCCCCACCAGCAGCCCGCGCCCGGCCAGGTGCGGGACGTAAACTCCTACACCATCTCGGCCATGGTGGAACGCTACGGCGGGCACCCCGTGCGCTACGGCATCGTGCCCGACGACCTGGAGGCCCTCAAAGCCGCGGTGCGCCGCGCCTTTGCCGAAAGCGACATGGTCGTGGTCACCGCCGGCTCTTCGGCCAGCACCCGGGACATGACCGAACAGGCCCTGAACGCGCTGGGCGAACCGGGCGTGTTGGTGCACGGCCTGCGGCTCAAGCCCGGCAAGCCCACCATCCTGGCCGTGGCCCAGGGTAAGCCCCTCATCGGTCTGCCCGGCAACCCGGTGAGCGCGTTGGTGAACACCTGGCTTTTGGTGGTCCCGGCCCTGGAACGCCTGCTGGACCTGCAACACCCCCGGCCCCGGCCCCGCGTGCGGGCCCGGCTGCGGACCAATCTGACCTCGGAATCGGGCCGGCAGGAATGGTACCCGGTTCGGTTGATCGCGCGGGAAGACGGGGGCTTCGAGGCCGAACCCATCTTCTACAAGAGCAACCTCATCTTCCGGCTCGCCTGGGCCGACGGCGTGACCCCGGTTCCGGCCGAAGCCACAGGCCTGCCCGCGGGCATGGAAGTCGAGGTCTACCTTTGGGATTGAACGGGCGTTTGAAAACCGGGCTTTCAAATTGCTACGTTACAAGAAGAAGCGGCTGCCAGACAAAACGCGAATCTCGGCTTGCAATCGTATTTTGTGAAATCCCCTTTTTGAGAAGATGCGAGGCACCTTCTCAAAAGCCCTCGACGTGGGAGGCGACCATGTCCTGGCTCAAGCGCTGGCGTGACG
>JALXBY010000151.1 GCA_026991215.1 Anaerolineales bacterium | reverse complement strand
GGATAGAGGGGGTCTTCGGGCGGGGTCACGTCCAGGAAGTCCAGCCAGGAGGGACCGGTGAAGGTACGGGGCGGCAGCGCGGCCACAATCTGCCGGGTGATTTCCAGGGCCTCCTCGTCGTTTTCCGCGTAGTAGTCGGCCACGCCGGAGATGCGGGTGTGCACGTCCGCGCCGCCCAGTTCGTCCGCGGTGACCTCCACGCCCGTGGCGGCCTTGACCAGGGGCGGGCCGCCCAGGAAGATGGCGCCCGTACCCTTGACGATGACCACGTCGTCGCTCATGGCCGGCACGTACGCGCCGCCCGCGGTGCTCAGCCCCATGACCACGGCAATTTGCGGGATGCCCTTCGCGCTCATGCGGGCCTGGTTGTAGAAGATGCGGCCAAAGTGGAACATATCCGGGAACACCTCGGCCTGCAGGGGCAGGAACGCGCCGCCCGAATCCACCAGGTAGATGCAGGGCAGGTGGTTCTCCTCGGCAATCTGCTGGGCCCGCAGGTGCTTTTTCACCGTCAGGGGGAAGTAGGTGCCGCCTTTGACCGTGGCGTCGTTGGCGATAATCATGACCAGTTTGCCCGCGACCCGGCCGATGCCGGTCACGATACCCGCGGAAGGCACGGGGCCGTACTCGTCGTCGTACACGCCCCACGCGGCCAGGGGCGAGAGTTCCAGGAAGGGCGAATCCGGGTCCAGGAGCCGGCGGATGCGCTCCCGCACGAAGAGCTTGCCCTGCTGCGCGATGCGCTTGTGGTATTTTTCGGGTCCGCCCTTGCGCACCTGGGCCAAACGCGCCTTGAGTTCCTCGGCCAGGGCCTGGTGATGGGCCGCGTTGGCCTGAAACTCCGGCGATTGCGGGTCCACGTAGGTGGGCAGGGGAGGGATGAGGTCCCAGCGCATAGCGCCCTCCGGGTAGGATGCAGCCCCAGGGTTGGAAGCCCCGATGCTGTGTAGTATAACATTCGCTGCCCTGGGAACCGGGGCTGGCAGCCCTTTTCCGGAGCAGCGAACCATGCACCCCATCAACCTGGCCCTGGCGCGACGGCTGGAACGCCTGGCCCGCCTGCTGGAACTCCGCGGGGATGAGGCCTACAAAATCCGGGCCTACCTGCGGGCGGCCGAGACCCTGGAAAGCCTGCCCGAACCCATCACCCATTATGCCGAGGCGGGCACGCTGACCCAACTCCCCGGCATCGGCCCGGCCATTGCCCGGAAGATTCGGGAGTTCCTGGAAACCGGGGAAATCGCCACGCTGAAGCGGGTTCAGCAGGAGGTACCGGTCACCCTGCTGGAGTTGTTGAACCTGCCGGGGCTGGGGCCTTCCCGGGTGCGGCGGCTGTGGCAGGAATTGGGCGTGGTGGACCTGGACTCCTTGGAGGCCGCGCTGCGGGCCGGACGGGTGCGGGGACTTGCCGGCTTTGGCGCGAAAACCGAAGCCCGGTTGCTCGCGGCCCTGGAACGCTACAAAGCCCGGCCCCGGGGGCACCTGCTGGCCCACGCGCTGGACCTGGCCCGGATGCTCCTGCCCTGGTTGCGGGACATCCCTGGCGTGCAGCGGGCACAACTCGCGGGCGATGCCCGGCGCTGGGTCCCTTACCCCGCCCGGCTGGACCTGGCCGTGGCCGCGGACCGGTCCCCAGAAGACCTGCTCCCGTTGCTCCTGGCCCATCCCCTGCTGGAGCAGGGCCGGACGGAAGGGGGCCGGCTTTTGCTCTGGGATTTCGACGGCTTCCCCGTGGTGGTCCATCTGACCGCGGAAGCGGCCTTTGGCACCTTCTGGCTGTACCTGACCGGCAGCCCCGCCCACGTGCAGGCCCTGGAACGGGAAGCCGCGGCCCGGGGCCTGGGCCTTTCCCCCGAAGGCTTGCACACCGGGGAAGGCCTGCGCACCGTGGCCGAAGAAGAGGACGTGTACCAGGCCCTGGGCCTGCCCTGGATTCCCCCCGAACTGCGGCAAGGACGGGACGAACTGGACCTGGCCCGCGCCGGCCGGCTGGACGACGTACTGCCCTGGGAGGCGGTGCAGGCCGACCTGCACATGCATTCGGACTGGAGCGACGGCGCGGCCTCCTTACGGGAGATGGTCCAGGCCGCATGGGAGAGCGGCCTGCGGGTGGTGGCCATTACGGACCATTCCCCGGTCCAGAAGGTGGCCCGGGGCCTGAGCGTGAGCCGCCTCCGGCAGCAGCGGCGGGAAATCGAAGCCCTGCGCCGGGAGTTCGAGGGCCGCATCCACATCCTGCATGGTGCGGAAGTGGACATCCTGGAAGACGGCACCCTGGACTACCCCGACGACGTGCTGGAATGGCTGGACCTCGTGGTGGCCTCCCCGCACCTGCACCTGGACCAGGACGCGGAAACCGCGACCGCGCGGCTGGTGCGCGCGGTCATGCACCCGCGGGTGCGGATTCTGGGGCACCCCCGGGGGAAGATGTGGCCCCGGCGTCCCGGCCTGCCCGTGGACATCCGCAAAGTTGCCGAAGCCGCGGCCGCGCACGGCACCGCGCTGGAACTGAACGCGAACCCCTACCGCCTGGACCTGGGCGAAGAGGACCTGGCCGTGGTCCGGGAGGTGGGCGCGTGGGTGAGCATCAACACCGACGCCCACAGCCCCCAGGACTTCGGGTACCGGCTGTTCGGCATCGCGCTGGCCCGCCGGGCGCGGCTTTCGGCCCGGCAGGTGGTGAACGCCTGGCCCACCGAGGGCCTGCTGGCCTGGGTGCGGGGCGAAGAACCGACGGAAGCGCCGTTGGTGTGAGGGCGTCGTGCGCGGTGCGCAGTGCGCAGTGCGCGGTCGGCGGGCAGCGGGCTGCGGACGGCGAACTACGCCCTTTCCGTGGAGAAGACGGTATGGCAGAGGCGACCCCGCGTTTCCCCCTGGTTCCGGCAACGCCCTTCCTGGCCGCGCAGGTCAGGGAGGGGCCGGCCCAGGCCCAGGTCGTGGGGCTGCTGGTGGATGTGAGCGCATCTTTCCGGGGCGGCGCCCAGTTCGGCCCCGATGCCATCCGCACCTATTCGGAAAGCATCGAATCCTACAGCCCCTACGCGGACCGGGACCTGGAAGACCTGGATTTGGTGGACCGGGGCAACGTGCGGGTGGACGCGCCCTTCCGCCTCTTCCCCCATGACCTGGACGACCTGCGCGCGTTCCTGGCCGGGCTGCGGGGCCAGGCCCGGTTCACCCTCTACCTGGCGGGGGAACACACCTGCACCCTGGCCTTCCTGCCCCAGGAAGACCTCCAGGACCCCAACTTCTACCTGCTCATCCTGGACGCCCACCTGGACCTGCGGCCCGAATACCAGGGGGCCCCGTACTCCCACGCGGCCTGGGCCCGGAGGGCCCTGGAATGGCTGGGGCCGGACCGGATGCGCATCGCGGGCGCGCGGTCGGGTACCCGGGAGGAGTTCCGCCTGGCTCGCGAGCACGGCCTGCTCCTGCCCACGCCCGAAGCCGTGCAAAGGTGGCTGGACACCCTGCCCGCAGGGGCCAGGGTGCACCTTTCCTTAGACATCGACGTGCTGGACCTGGCCTTTGTGCCCGGCACGGGCAACCCCGAACCCCTGGGCTGGCAGGTCCGGCACCTGTTGCAGGTGTTCCAGGACCTGGCCCAGCGCACCGTGGTCTCTGCAGACCTGGTAGAATACAACCCGCTGCTGGACCCCTCCGGCCAGACCGGAATCCTGGCCGCCTTTCTGGTCCGGGAGATGCTGCTGGCCTTCACACCTTCGGAAGTGGATGTGGCTTCGCAGGGACCCGTGGACATGCCTTCCCCCAGGTGAGCCTTCTCATGGCCAACAAACGGATGGACGTGCGCAAGAAACTCTTGCGGATGTTGCGGCTGCTGCTGTGGCCCGGCCTGGGCATCAAACGGTGGCTGCTCTTGCTTTTGGTGAGCCTGGTGTTCTTCGCGGTGGCCGTGGCCATGGCCGTGCTGCACGTGTACCGCACCGCGCCCGATACCTGGTGGCTGCCCCTGCTCTCCAGCCTTTCCCTGCGCTTCCTGGCCCGGCCCTGGCGGGTGGCCGCGTTCGCGCTGTTGGGGTTGGTCACCCTGGCCCTTTCCCTGTGGGGCCTGAGCCACAGCCTGCTGGCCCCCTTCCTGCGGCAGGAGACCTCGGTGCTGGAAGCCATGGCCCGGTACCGACGTCGGGAGCAGGGACCGCACATCGTGGTCATCGGTGGGGGTACGGGGCAGTCCACCGCGTTGCGGGGCCTCAAGCACTTCACCCACAACCTGACCGCGGTGGTCACCGTAGCCGACGACGGCGGCTCCTCCGGCCGGCTGCGGCGTTCCCTGGGCATCCTGCCGCCCGGCGACATCCGCAACTGCCTGGTCGCGCTGGCCGACGACGAGGACTTCCTGGCCCGGCTGTTCCAGTACCGCTTCCCCAAAGGCCAGGGCAGCGAACTGGACGGCCATTCCTTCGGCAACCTCTTCCTGACCGCGATGGTGGGCCTGACCGGGAGTTTCGAGCAGGCGGTCTTCGAGGCCGAACGGGTGCTTTCCCTGCGAGGCCGGGTCGTGCCTTCGACCCTGGAGCTGGTCAACCTGGCGGCTGAAGTCCGGGTACCCTACGAAGACCGGCCCGTCCAGGTGGTGGGGGAAAGCCGCATCCCTGAGGTGCCCGGTCGCATCCAGCGGGTGTGGTTGATTCCGGAAAGGCCCCAGGCCTTCCCCCTGGCCGTGCAGGCGATTCTGACCGCGGACATGGTGGTGGTGGGTCCGGGGAGCCTGTTCACCAGCATCCTGCCCAACCTGTTGGTGCCGGATATCGCGGCCGCGCTCAAGGCCGCGCGGGGGTTGCGGGTGTTCGTGGTCAACGTGGTCAATCAGCCGGGGGAAACGGACGGCTTCTACGCCCATGACTACGTGGAGGCCCTGGAACGGCACGTGGGCACCGGGGCCATCGACCTGGTGCTGCTCAACAACCGCATGGACCTGGAACTCCCCGAAGGCCTGGAGTGGGTGCGGGAGCACCCGGACCATCCCATCCCCTACCCCGTGCACCGGGCCGACGTGGTAGACGTGGACCACCCCTGGAAGCACGACCCCCAGAAACTGGCCCGGACCCTCATCCGCCTGCTGGAAGCCCGCACGGGGCCATTGGTCGGGTAGCGGAGGGCAATGCCCTCCTCTACCCGATAAATGAACAACGGGACGGCACTGTGGCCGTCCCGTTGTTCATGGGTTCGCTGCCGCGATGGGGCTTCAGGCCTCGCGGAACTCGCCTTCGATGACGTCCGGGCCTTGCTGCCCGTCGCTGCTCTCGCCGCCCGTGCTCTGGGTACCGCCCGCGCTCGGGCCGCTGCCGGCCGCGTAGGTGCCCTGCTGCTGAGCCTGGTAGAAGCGCTGCCCAAGCCCGGCCAGGATTTGCTGGATTTCGTCCGTCAGCTGGCGCATCTTGACGATGTCCTCGCTCTGCTCTTCGACCAGGCGCTTGCCCTCCTGGATTTTCTCCTCCAGCCGGCTGCGCTCGTTCTCCGGCAGGTTCTCCCGGTGTTGCTCCAGGAACTTGTTGGCCTGGTAGACCACCGCGTCCAGGGTGTTGCGGGCTTCCGCGGCCTCCCGCCGGCGGCGGTCTTCTTCCGCGTGCTCCTGGGCCTCGCGGATCATGCGCTGGATGTCTTCCTCGCTCAGGTTCGTGGTCGCGTGGATGGTCACCTTCTGTTCCTTGCCCGTGGCCTTGTCGCGAGCGGTCACGTGCAGGATGCCGTCCGCGTCGATGTCGAAGGTGACCTCAATCTGCGGCACGCCCCGCGGCGCGGGCGGGATGCCCTCCAGCCGGAACCGGCCCAGGCTGATGTTGTCCTTGGCCATGGGCCGCTCGCCCTGCAGCACGTGGATGTCCACCGCCGTCTGGTAGTCTTCCGCGGTGGTGAAGATTTCCGTCTTGCGCACCGGGATGGTGGTGTTGCGGGGGATGATGACCGTCATCACGCCGCCCAGGGTCTCGACGCCCAGGGAAAGGGGCGTGACGTCCAGCAAGAGGATGTCCTTGACCTCGCCCGCGAGGACCGCGCCCTGAATGGCCGCGCCCACGGAGACCACTTCGTCCGGGTTCACGCCCTTGTTGGGTTCCTTGCCCGTGAGTTCCCGCACCAGGCGCTGGACCATGGGCATCCGGGTTGCGCCGCCCACCAGGATGACCTCGTCCACCTCGTTGGGCTTGAGGCCGGCATCCTCCAGCGCCCGGAAGAAGGGACCCTTGAGGCGTTCCACCAGGTCCTCGGTGAGTTGCTCGAACTTGGCCCGGGTGATGGTCATCTGCAGGTGCTTGGGGCCGGTCGCGTCCGCGGTGATGTAGGGC
>JALXBY010000150.1 GCA_026991215.1 Anaerolineales bacterium | reverse complement strand
GGGGAGCCAGAAGGGGGTGGGCGCCCCGCGAGCGGGTTTGCAGCCCGCCAGGGCCAGCAGCATCAAACCGGTGAGCAGTAGCCAAACGCGACCGTGTTGCACCAGACGGGTTGCCTGGGCCTTCAGGGGAGCCATAACTCGACCTCGCGGAAGGAGATGAAGGCGCGGCCCGGGCCGCCGAGCGCGACGAACAACCCCGACCGGCCCGGTTGCGGCGTGGGGGCCTGGCCGCGCACCCGGTACTGGCCGTCCATTTCCATGCGCACCACCACCCCGCGGCAGACGACCACCAGCGTATGGCACCGGGCCTGCGCGCCGTAGTCCAGCCGCGGCTTGGGGTTACGCACCAGGGGCTGCCCTTCCTGCATCTGTACGATGCCGTAGTAGCCATCGCCGGTGACCACGAAGAAGACGGCCTGATGCAAACCCTGACCGCGGCAGAACACGCCGGCCCAGGTTTGCTCCGGAGCGGTGCTCTGCAGGCACACCTGGGTTTTGAGGGTCGCGTCGGGGGATTCATACGGCAGGGCCGCCGCGAGCCAGCGGGGGCCTGTGTGCAACCATACGTCCCAACCGTTGCCCTGGGGCTGCGCCTGGAAGGCCGCGTCTTCCCCTGAAGGCCAGGTCCACAGGGTCGCTTCCTGCATCTGTGGTTTGACATACCGTTCGCCAGGGGAGGCCGGCCAAAGCGCGCAGGGGGAAAAGCGGAACAAAAGCCCCATTACCCCCAACCACACCCACCAGGGGAAGCGCGGTATCCGTGGTCCCGTCGCGTCGGACATGGCCGCAGCGTTGTTCATGGGCTGGCGGGGAGCCGCTGGGGAATCCACAGCCAGAAGGCCAGGCCGTACCCCAACATCTCCCGGATTTGGATTTGCCCCTGCAGGTGTTCCACGTACTCCCGCACGGGGAACAATTGCAGTTGCTCGCTCCGGTAGGCAAAGGGGATGTTGCGTATCGGCCCCCATTCCTGGGGCGGCTCGAACAGGCTGGCGGCCTCCTCCGCGGGCAGGGGCGGTCCGGTGTCCAGCACCCAGAACACCACGCCGGGGACCGGGCTTTCCGGGTCGTAGAAGGCCCGCACGTGGACTTCGCCCTCCTGGGCCCGGCGCACCGCGAATTCCACCAGGGTCAGCAGCAGGCGCAACAGCCGTCGGCGGTCCTGTTCCATGGTCAGGTCCTGGGGATGGACCTCCATGACCAGTTGGGTCTGATACCGTTCCAGAAGGGGTTGTACGATGTCCCGGATTTCTTCCAGCAAGGTCTGTACCTGGAAGGCGGTCGCTTGGGGCTGTGTGTGTTTCTGGACCCGTTCCAGGTCCAGGAAGAGTTCGGCCAGGCCGTCGATTTCTCGCAAATAGCGCCGGAGCCGATCCTGCAAGCGGCTCAGGGTATCCACTTTCGGCAGGTCGCGAGCCATGAGGTCCAGCGTGCTTTCCATGAGCCGGACCGGGGTACGGATTTGCTGGGCCATCTGGGTGAGCATGTTTTGCATATGCCGCTCAAGGGCTTCCAGCCGGGCCTTTTCGTCGTGGTAGAGCCGCTGGATGCGCCGCTGTTCGTCATAGAGGCGGGCGTTGTGCAGGGCCAGGGCCAGCCATTGGGCCAGGGAATCCAGCAGGTCCCGGTCCCAGGTTTCGAACGCGGCGGGCCGCGGGTGCCCTACCAGCAACATCCCCATGGCCTGCCGGCGGTAGAAGATGGGGACCAGGATGGCGCTGGCAACCTCCGGGTATTCGGGCATCTCCCGACCGGTCCAGCGTTCGTCCTGGGTGACGTCGGGAATCAGCAGGCTTTCCTGATGCCGCAAGGCCCAGCCCGCCGCGCTTTCCTGCAAGGCCCGGTAATAGAAGGGGCCGGGCGGCACGATGTTGCCGCTGTCGTCCATCCGCGTGGTCACATAGGTCTGGCCGTGGACGTCCCGATCGAAGAGGACCAGGGTGACCCGCGAGTCCGGATACCATTCGTGAATCAGGGCGATGGTTTCCTCCAGCAGGCTGTGCAGGGAAACCAGGTGCTGCCACAAACGGACCGCGGCCTGCATCAACCGCTCCAGGAACCAGCGCTGGCGTTCCATGCGGTGCCGCAGGTCCTCCTGTTCGGTGATGTCGTAAAACGCGATGCTCACGCTCTCCAGCCGGCCCTGGGGCGAGAGAATGGGCGAGGCGTGGACAAGGAAGGTCCGGGTCTCGCCATCCTTGCGTTGCAGGGTCACCCGGTCTTCCCAATAGGCCTGCTCCCCTTCTTCCAGGGCCTGGCGCACCGTGTCCCATACCGGCCGGCCAAAGACCTGGTCCAGCAGGGGCTGGTCCCGTTCGGCCTCACCGGGGAACCAGGACCAGAAGGCCGGGTTCGCCCACAATGCCGCGCCGTTGACGTGGGCAATCACCAGGGGGATGGGCAGGGCGTAAAAGGCCCGGACCATCCAGGTCTGCAGGTCCCGCTCCTGGGCCAGGATGAGCAGGAAGGCCAGGATGGAGGCCACTTCCCGGCGGAAGTCCCCCCACAGGCCGGGGTCCGGCAGGGCCGAGGCTTCGAAGGCCAGCACCAGATACCCCGGCGGGTTCTGCTGCCAGCGCAGGGGGAGAAGGCCGAGTTTCCAGTCCGCCGGGGCCTTGACCACGCCTTCGGGGGAAAGCCAGTCGTTCGGTGCCTCTTGGGGGAAATCCGGGGAAGGGTGCCATTCCAGGCCCTCAGGCTGCGCGGCGACCCGTTCCAGGGGCGGTGCCGCGTCGCCGTCTTCCGGCAGGGGGGAGGGCCAGTACAGGGCCACGGCCTTGGGCGCAAAGGCTTCGTGCGCGCTATCCATCAACAACCGCACCACGGCCTGGGCAAACTCTCGCAGTGAGGTAGCACCCAAGGAGGCCTGCAGCAGCCCATGGCGCAGTTCGGTCAGCCAGATGTGCCGGTGCATGTGCCGGCGGGCCTGCTCCTCTTCGGTGATGTCTTCCAGGAGCACGGCTTTGGCCACCGGATGCTCTGGCGAAGGCAGGCTGAAACTTTCTGCACTCAGGTAGCGGGGTTGCGGGGTATCCAGATAGAAGGTCGCGGTGCCATCCTGGGCCAGGAGGGGCTGCAGGTGGGCTTGCAGGGCCTCAGGCAGCGCGGGCGCGGCGCCGTCCTGGTCGGCAGCCTGGTCTTCTCCGCCGGGGAACCATTGCCGGATGCGTTCGTTCCACCAAAGCAGACGGCCCTGGGGCCAGGAATACACCAGCAGGCCCGAAGCCGTGTTTTGGATGAGGGCATAGAAAAACCGCGGGGGGACCAGCCCCAACCCTTCGATGGCCAAGGCCCACAACCCCAGGGAGACAGGCACCCACAACAGCACCAGGGAAAGGATGAGGTCCAGGTCCCACTGGGGGGCCATGAGCACCCCTAAAAGCCAGGCGCCGTTGAAGGTGACCAGCATGAGCACGACCAGGCCCAAAAGGGGCAGGGACTGGCGATGGAACAGGCCGGCCCGGCGCATCCGCAGGAACAGCCACCCCAGGCCGAGGAGTTGCAACCCCCACACCACGCCCACCCGGAGCGGCGTCAGCACCAAAGGCGTGCTGGGGTCCACGACGAAGTACGGGCCAAGGGTTTCGAGAATCCGGCGGCGGAAGGCATCGGCGGGCATGAACACGGGGGGAAGGCTGACCAGCGCGACCACCACCCCAGCCGCGAGCCAGAACCACCGGTCCCGTTCTTCCCAGACGCCCAGCAACTGGAACAGCCCGGCCAGCAGGAACACCGCGGCCAGGTTGTCGAAGAGGGGGACCAGGGCGAACAACCGGGTTTTCCAGAACCAATCGTCGATGAAAATGTGGAAGATGTACGCCCAGACGCTGAAGGCCAGGAACATCACGGCCCAGTACAGCGGACGCCCCCGCTTCCGCAGCACGGTATGGGTCAGGTGGGCCACCACGCCCAAAAGCACCAGGACCATCAGGCCGCTGAACAGAAGCGAGAGGAAGAGCAGAAGGTCCATGCGTCCGCTCCACAGGCAGATGCCGGCAGACCGTAGGGCCGCGCCCGGTGGCAGGAATTATACCCCTGGTGGGCCTTCGGCCATGCTGTGGGTTATGGTATAACCAAATTGCCGTTGACGCTTGCATGGGCTTGTTGGAAGGCCGCGACGCATCCCCTGGGACCAGGAGGACAACGGTGGACTGGCAGGAAATCCTGGCGCCTTTTGCCGACCAAGGACGGGCGGGCCTGCTCCCCGCGCTCCATGCCGTGCAGCAGCAGGCCGGCTGGATACCACCCGAAGCCGCCACCGCCATTGCCCGGACCCTGCACGTGCCGCCTGCGGAGGTGTACAGCCTGGTCACCTTTTACCACATGTTCTACGACCGGCCCACCGCGCGGCGCATCGTCCGGGTGTGCACCGGGCCGGTGTGCCAGGCCCACGGCGGCCAGCAACTGTTGGAAGACGCGCTCCGACTGCGGAACCTGGAAGAGGGCCAGCCCGACGAGGCCGGCGAATGGATGGTCGAAGCCGCGCCCTGCCTGGGCCTGTGCAGCCATGCCCCCGCGGCCATGGTGGGGGAAGGGCTGTACGGCCCGGTCCCCGACGCGTCTGCTCTGTTCCAGCCGGAGGCCCTGCCCCAACCGGTCACGCACGTGGCCGGCCCGGTCCGGCGGCTGACCCAGGGTCTGCCGCGGCAGCGGCCCCTTTCGCTGGGGGAATATCAAGCACAGGGCGGGTACGCCGCGCTGGAACAGGCCCTGCGGCACCTCTCACCGGAGACGGTGCGAAACCAGGTCAAGGCCGCGGGCCTGTGGGGCCGGGGCGGTGCGGCTTTCCCCACCGGTTTGAAATGGGATTACGCGGCCCAGGCCCCCGGCCAGCCCAAATACGTGGTCGCCAACGCGGACGAATCCGAACCCGGCACCTTCAAGGACCGGGTGCTTTTGGAGGGTAACCCCCACCTGATGCTGGAGGGCCTCATCCTGGCCGGGTACGCCATCGGCGCGCGGGAGGGCTACATCTACCTGCGGGGCGAGTACACCCACCTTTACCCCATCTTGCAACACGCGCTGGCGGAAGCCCGCGAAGCCGGGTACCTGGGCCAGGGCATCCTGGGCACGGACTTTTCGTTTGAGGTGCACCTGTACCGGGGGGCCGGTGCCTACGTCTGTGGGGAAGAGACCGCGCTCTTCGAGTCCATCGAGGGCAAGCGGGGCTACCCCCGGCTCAAGCCGCCCTACCCCACGACCCACGGGCTTTTCGGCAAGCCCACGGTCATCAACAACGTGGAGACCCTGGCCAACGTGCCTTTCATCCTCCGGGAGGGGCCGGACGCCTTCCGGGCCTACGGTACCGAGGATTCCCCCGGCACGAAACTCTTCAGCATTTCCGGGGACGTGGCCCGGCCCGGCATCTATGAAGCCCCCTTTGGCCTGACCTTGCGGGACCTGTTGGAGATGGCCGGCGGCGTTCAGGGGACGCTGCAGACCGTGCTCATGGGCGGCGCGGCCGGTGTGTTCCTCCCGCCGGACGACCTGGACTGGCCCCTGACCCTGGACCAAGGCCGACGCCGGGGCGCGCCCGTGGCCACGGGCACCATCATGGTCTTCAACCAGGACCGGGACCTCAAGGCCCTGCTCCTCAGCATTGCCCGGTTCTTCATGGAGGAATCCTGCGGCAAGTGCTTCCCCTGCCAGTTGGGGACGCGGCAGCAGTACGACCTGCTGCAGCGCATGTTTCAGGGCCGGGCTGAGGCCCGAGACCGGACCCGGTTGGCCGACGTCATCTTCGCCATGCACGAAGGCTCCATCTGCGGCCTGGGCCAGACTGCGGGCCTGGCCGTGCAGAGCGCGATGCAGTTGTGGCCGCACCTTTTCCGATGATGTGAGCAGACGGCAGTCAGCAGTGTGCAGTCTGCAGTCAGCAGTGTGCAGCCAGAGGTCAGCAGTCCGCTGACCGCCGACCGCCGACTGCAGACTGCCGATTGCAGACCGCTGACCGCCGACTGCCGACCGCCGCTCTGGAAGGTCCGACCATGCACCCTGCAACGCGCCCGTCATTGTGGACCGCGCTGTTGGTACTGGTTTTCCTGCTTGTGGGCTGCCGGCCGGAGCGGACGCCCACGCCCGCACCAGTGTTCGTGCCGCCCACGGCCGCACCCACGGCTACCCCAACGCCCACACCGCCTCCGCCCATCACGGTCAGCCCAGGCCCGGCCGCGGTTGCCGGACGGACCACAGAGGGCACCCCCTGCATCAACGACCTGCGCTTCCTTGCCGATGAAACCATTCCTGACGGCACCCAGGTGCAGCCGGGGCAGCCCCTGGCCAAGGCCTGGCGGGTGAAGAACACGGGGACGTGCCCCTGGGGTGCGGGGTATACCCTGCAGTTC
>JALXBY010000149.1 GCA_026991215.1 Anaerolineales bacterium | reverse complement strand
CTCCAGGCCCTCGCCGTTTTCCCGGTCGTCAAAGCGGAGTTCGACTTCCAGCCAGAGGGTTTCCTGGCCGGACATGGAGACCTCCAGTGGACAGTGGACAGTGGTGAGTGGTCAGTGGTGAGTGGTCAGTGGGGGTTAGCCGAAGATGAGGCGGTTGAGGGTCTGCCACAGGAACCACAGGCGTTCGCCCAGGACCATGAGCGCGGTCTGGTACAGCCGGAGCACCAGCACGGCCAGGGTTATCGTCAGGGCCAGGTTGCCCAGGGCCTGGGCCGCCCGCAAGGGCCAGCGCAGGGCCGCGGGTAGGTGCCCGGGGTCCCGGTAGAAGAACACGGTCAACACGAAGATGACCAAAAGCCACACCACGATGCCCTGGAGCGGCGTCAGCCCACCGGTGCCCCGCCACGCCTGCCAGGTGGCCTGAATCTGGGGGAAGAGGGTGCCCAGCACGGTCCCGGCCACCAAGGTGGCCGCGGCCACGCCCGTGAGCAGGGCCAGCACCGGGGTCGCGGCGAAGGAAAGCCGGGTCCGATGCAGGAACAAAAGCAGCACGAAGACGAAGGGCGTCAGCACCAGCCAGTGCCGCACCCGCAACGGCTCCAAAAGCCGGGGGGCGAGCACGTAGCGGACCACCACGGACGCGATGTACCCGGCCGTCACCCCCACGAACAGGGCCAGCAGGGTCCGGAACAGGCCGGTGTTGCCAACGAGGACGTAACTGAGCAACCCCAAGGTGACCAGCACGGCCAGGGCAGCGCCGAAGTAATCGAACATGCGGCTTCCTCGAAAGGCAGGAGTTGGAACGCCCCACGGGGTTCAGCAACGGGCTACCGGCTCCGGGACCGCCGGGCCTGCCAGAGCCGACCGGCGATGGCCGCAAGCAAGGCCAGCACCAGCCCTGCGGCCATGCCGTTCCAGGCCGTGACCGCCCAGGTGCGGGCCAGGGGCGTTTGGGGTACGGTGACGTAACGGGAAAGCACCGCGGCATCGGCCGCGCCAGCCACCCAGCCCCGCACCGGCGCGTCGAAGTAGGGCAGCAGCGCGGGCGCGGTCTGGGTGCTCAACACGAAGGCCAACGCCGTGCCCTCAGGGAGCACCGGACCGATTTGCTCAATCCAATCCCGGGCCCGCACCGGGTTCTCGGTCATGACCAGGAGGAAGCGGCCATCCTGCACCCGGGCCCAGCCCGGCGGCAACGCGCGATAAGGAAAGGCCCGGGACGGCGCCTGGGCCAGCAGCGCCAGGCCCAATCGTCCGCCCGGCAGGTACCCCAGCATGTGCACCCGTTCCTGCGGGATACCGGCCTCCCGGAACAGGTCCCGGGCCATATCCGGCCCGTAGGGAAGCGTGCTCAAGACCACATAGTTGGGCTGGCGGCTCTCCAGGTAGGCCAGGGCCAGGTGCGCCGGCCAGCGCAGTTCCACGTCCCAGGCCGGGTCGTAGTCTACGGCGACCATGACGTAACTCTGGGGCGGCAGTTCCTGCACTGCGGCCACAAAGCCCAGCAGGGGCGGCGCAGGTTCGGGGTCCGCCGGCCTGGGCCCGCCCAAAAACAGCACGAAGCCCAGGAGAAGCAGCAACACCGTGCCTACGGCCAGACGCCACCACAGGTACGGTGCCGCCCGCTCGACCTCGATGTCGGTGGTGGTATCCCGCATCTCGGCCTGGAGCAAGGCCCGGAAGCGTCGGGCCCACTCCCGTTCCTCCGGCCGCAGCAGCAGTTTCAGCACCGGCCGGACCGGTTCCACCATTTCGAACACCCGGGGTTCCGGCGGCAGCACGTCAGGGATGCCCACCAG
>JALXBY010000148.1 GCA_026991215.1 Anaerolineales bacterium | reverse complement strand
CCGCGGAGACCGGCTCACCTGAAACCGAATCCATCACCGAGGTCCCTGCCTGGCTCCAGGGGGAGGAACAGGGCGAAATGCCCCTGCCCGCCTGGATGCAGGGCATCCACTCGCCCATCGAGACCGCGCCCCTGGACCCGCGCTGGGTGGAGAAGTGGCTGAAAGAGGCCGAACGAGAGCAGGAAGGCCCGGCGCCGCCTGCGCCTCAACCCGAAACCCCGCCTGAACCCCCGCCCAAGACGCCAGAGCACAAGTGGTTGCAGGCCGCGCGGGAGGCCCTGGAACGCAGGAACTTGAAGGAAGCCCTCAAGTGGTACCGCAAACTGATTCGCAAGAAGAAACTCCTGGACGAGGTCATCGGCGACCTGTTCCAGGCCCAGTACGAGTACCCCATGGAGGTGGAAATCCTGGTGCTGCTGGGCGACGCTTACGCACGTAAGGGCCGCCTGCAAGACGCCCTGGATACCTACATCAAAGCCGAACAGTTGCTGCGCTGACCCGTGTTTGGGGAAGGTGCGAACCACCTTCCCCAAACCATTTCTGTACCCCTACGTTCCGAACCATGGAAGGGTATAATGCCTTCACCGGGGGGCGGGGACGGGTTGGCTGTTGCACTTCACCGCATGGGAGCCGCCAATGTTGTTGTTATTCTTGATTCGCCTGGTGCGTCTGGTCAGTCAGGTGTTGATTTTCCTGGTCATCGTATACGTGTTGACGACGTATTTCCTTGCCCCATACCATCCCATTCGTCACCGTCTGGCCCGGTTGGTGGAACCTATGCTGGCCCCCATTCGCCGTTGGGTACCGCCCCTGGCTGGCATTGACATTTCCCCCATTCTCTTGATTTTGATTATTCAACTCATCACCCGGCTGCTGGAAGGGTTCCTGTGGACCCTGTATGGTTCGTTGTAATTTTGTCGTTGTTGGAGGTTCGTGATGTTGAAAAAGGGCGCTTTCCACCGCTTCCACGATGGGAAGCGAGGGGCCGCATTGACCGTGCGGGTGGTCCCCAAGGCTTCTCGAACCGAGATTGCCGAAATCATGGAGGACGGTACCCTGCGCATTCGGGTGGCCGCGCCGCCGGTTCAGGATAAAGCCAACCGCGCCCTGGTGGATTTCCTGGCAAAGGTCCTGGACGTGCCCCAGTCCCATATCGAAATCGCGGCCGGGGCCACCAAACGGGACAAAATCCTGGTCATCCTGGAGATGACGCCCCAGGAAGTGGAGTCCCGCATCCAGGCTTATCTGGCCAAACACAACAGCAAGTAGAGGTGACCATGCTACGGAGACTCTTGCAAAAACTCACCGGGGACCCTATCCAACGCACCCTGAAGCAATACGGTCCCCTGGTGGAACGCATCAACGCGCTGGAACCCCAGTTCGAGGCCCTGACCGACGAAGAACTGCGGGCCAAGACCACGGAGTTCCGCCGCCGCCTGGCCAAAGGGGAAACGCTGGATGACCTGCTCCCCGAGGCTTTTGCTGCGGTGCGGGAGGCGGCCAAGCGCACCCTGGGCCTTCGCCATTATGACGTCCAGCTCATGGGCGGGGCCGCCCTGCACGAGGGCAAAGCCATCGAGATGAAAACCGGCGAGGGCAAGACCCTGGTGGCCACGCTGCCCCTTTACCTCAACGCGCTGGCCCTCAACCCCAAATGGGTGGAAAAGGCCAGAGCCAAATGGGGCGACGACCCCGACCGGTGGGAGTTCGTACCCCTGGATGGCGAACCCGTGGGCCGGGGGGTGCATCTGGCCACGGTCAACGACTACCTGGCCCGCCGCGATGCCCGCTGGATGGGC
>JALXBY010000147.1 GCA_026991215.1 Anaerolineales bacterium | reverse complement strand
CCCCCGCGCCCTTGGAGCAGCCATAGGGGGAGTGGAAGTCCAGGGGTTGGGTTTCGGGGACGCCATAGGGCAGGTCCGCATAACGGTAGCGGGTGGCTTCTTCCACCACAGGGACGTCTTCCATCGCGCCGTAGACCTTGTTGGTGGAGGCGTAAAGCACCGGGGGCTTGTGCCCGGCCAGGCGCGCGGCTTCCAGCACGTTGAAGGTGCCCAGGGCGTTGATTTCGAAATCCAGGCGGGGGTGCCGCACCGAAGTGGTGGCCGCGACCTGCGCGGCCAGGTGGACCACCACGTCGGCCTCCCGCACCAGCGCGGTGAGCAGGGCCGCATCCCGCACGTCGCCCACCACCAGCCGGAACCGGTCGCCGAAGCGCTGACGCAGTTCATCCACGTTGAACTGCGCGCCCGGTCGGGAGAGGTTGTCGAACACGGTGACGGCATCCCCCTGGGTCAGCCGGCGTGCAGCGTAACTGGCCCCGATGAACCCTGCACCACCCGTGATGAGGATGTGCTTGCTCATGGTCGGTCTTCTCCTGGAAGGGATTGTGGCCGCTGGGCCGCGGTGGTGGCCATCTGCCACAGGCGGGTGAGGGAAAGCCCCAACCACCCCAGGGCCACCAGGCCCAGGCCAGTCGTGACGACATAATACAACGCGTGCTGGGTCAGGGCCAGGGCCAGGTTGGCCGCCCGGTCCTGGCTCAGGGGCTGCAGCGCGGCCAGCGCGCCAGCCTCCATGGTGCCCAGGTGCCCCGGTGCGGAGGGCAGCACCGTAGCCAGGGTGGTCACCGCGGTGAGCCAGGGCGCCCACCACCAGGCCGCGTGGGGGAACCACTGCCGCAACAACAGGTCCTGGCTCAGGAACACGGGGAACCAGGTCAGCACCTTCCACCCCAAGAAGCGCACGAGCACCCCGCGGCTGGCCATGGGTTGCAGGCCGTGGGCCAGGTTCCCAAGCCCCTGGCCCAGGCGCTTTCGCCAACGGTGGGGATGGGTTTGCAGCCGGCGGGCCCCGCGTGTCAGGCCTTCCACCAGATGAGGCCACGCCCAGACGCCCAGCCCCAAAACCGCAAGCAGCGGCAGGCCAAAGGCCCAAAGCCGGGGCAGTTCCCCCTGGGGCCACACCCAGGGGCTGAGGAAAAGCACGATGCCGAGCAACAACCCCGCGTCCGAGAGCCGGTCCAACAGCACGCTGGTCACCAAGGCGGGCCACGGCACACCCAGGGCCTGCCGCAGGGCCATCATGCGGGCGGCTTCCCCCAGGCGCAAGGGCAGCACGTTGGTGACCAGGAAGCCCACCATCAGCGCGGCGAACACCGGGCGGAAGGGCACCCCTGGCCCCAGCAACACCTGCCAGGCCCGGGCCCGGGCCGGGAACGCCCACACGAACACCAGCAGGGCCAGCAGAAAGGCCTCCGGTTCCACCTGCTGGAACGCCTCGCGCAACTGGGGGACCGGCACCTGCGCCAGGGTCCACCAAAGCAGCCCGGCGCTAACTCCAAGCCCCAGGGCGGCCTGGAGCCGTTGTTTCCAACGGGTTTTTTGGGGAACCAAGGGTTATGCCTCCCCGCGGGCATGTTGGCGGGCGAAGTCCTGAATCAACGCCCACAGGAGTTCTACGTGCTCTTCCAGCCGGGCGGGGTGGAGGCGCTGGGGGTTGTCCGAAGGCCGGTGCAGCCCGCGCATCCCCAGGCGGGCATCCAGGGTGCCCAACGTCACCGCCGGGATGCCGGCCTGAAGGAACGCGAAAGCATCCGTGTTCAGGCGGGGCAGGATGCGCGGCGGCTGCCCGGTGACCCGTTCCACCACCTGGGCGACCCAGGCCCGCAGGTCGGGCGGGGTGGGCACCCGGTGCCGCGCGTCGCCGTCTTCGGCCCAGAGCACGTAAGGCCCATCCTGGCCCAGCAGTTCCAGGTTGACGACCCAGGTGGTCTCCGGCCAGGCGCGGGAACGCACGAAGGCCCGGCTCCCCTGCATGTTGGCTTCCTCCCCGGTGAACAGGGCCAGGGTGACGCGAAGACCGGGGCCGGGCAAGCCCGCTTCCTTCAACCGGCAGGCCAGTTGCAGCAGGACCATGCACGCCCCGCCATCGTCCACCGCGCCATGGCTGGGGGGAAGCAGGCGGCCCAGGCTCAGGTGCAGGCCCATGGCGGCGGCAAAGGCCCAGGCCGGAAGGCCCAGGACCAGGGCCACGGTCGGGTACCAGGGGGCCAGCAGGCCGGCTGCCAGGGCCAGCCGCATGGCCCAGGGCATGACGCGCATCAGCCGCTGCCGGCCGGCGTGGTCCAACAGTTCGGTTTTGGAATCGTAGTGCGCGGCCAACAGGAGCTCGGCCCGGGCCTCCTCCGGCCCAAAGGTGATGAGCACGTTTTCTCCCATCATTCTGGGGCGGGCTATTGGAACCGGCCGGACCCAGCGGAGGCTGAGCAGCGGCGGGAGCGGAAGCAGCACGGCCAGCAGCATTGCCCACCAGCGGCCATGCAGAAGCAGGGCCACCAAGAACAACGTACCCACGAGGAGCAGCCAGAGGCCTATGGTTTCAAAGAAGAAGGGGTACAGGGGGAAACGATGGACGGAAAAAGGCACGCCGTTGGCCCGAAGCCAGAACCGGAGGAAACGGGCTGTCGCCCGTTCGTTACGGCTTCCGGTGGGTCTTGGTCGGGTGAAGGCGCGCCAGAGGCTTGGGGGAATGGGCATGGCTGGGGTTCGCTAAGCAGGAGGCGAGAGGAGGCTTTCGTCCTCCAGTTCGTCCATGTGGGCGCTATCCCCCACGTAGAGCGACGCGCGTACGGTGCCCAGCACCGTCTCCCGCTCGTACGTGTAGCAAGGTCGAGAGGCCATGGCCCGCTTCCTCAAAGGAAATACCCGTGCCGGAAATTGTAGCAGGTTGGGGGCCGGAACGGTTGGCCGTGGACATCACCGCTTTCGATCGCCACCTTTGCGGGCCGGACGGTTTTGTGTGCGGGGGAAAACCCCCACCCGGCGGTTGGGTTCCCGCCCCTGGGAACGGGTGTAAACCTGGGGGTGGTCCTGCAGGGTCAGATGGATGATGCGGCGCTCCCAGGCGCTCATGGGGGGAAGAAAGACGGGTTTGCCTCGCCGCAGGGCCTCCCGGGCCGCGCGACGGGCCAGGGCCTCCAGTTCCAGTTTCCGGGGGTCTTCGGCCGCGGCTTCCAGGCGGATCTCCACCGCCCGTTCGACCCCGCGGCTGGCCATCTGTTGCAGCAGAAAGCGCAGCGCGTTCCAGATGCGCTCGTCGCTGCTTTTGCGCAGCATGTCCACATCCGGCCCCCACAGGACCACGGTGAAGGCATACGGCCCCCGGGGGAGCAGGCGGAAGTCCACGTCCACGCCCAGGTACTGCAACACGTCGGCCACCAGCCGGCGGACCAGGGTTTCAACCTTTGGGGGACGACGTTTCCGCGACGCAGGGGCCATGACGTGCACCGGTTCCTCACACAGGGTGGACTACGCGCGGCCAAGCCGCGGCAGCGGGATTTTGCCCAAAAGCATGTACTGCAGGATGCTCACCAGGTTCGTGGCCAGGAAGTACAGGCCAAGGCCTGCAGGGAAGGTCATGGTGATGTACCCCAGGAACAGGGGCATGTAGATGTTCATCATTTTGCTCATGCTTTCCATGGGGTCGCTGGATTGCTGGCCGCCCTTCCCGGCTTTGGCTTTTGACTTCTGGCCGGGCTTTCGGCCCGGTTGGGGTTGGGCTTTGGGTTTCGTGGCCAGGGTCATGAGTTTGGATTGCAAGTACGTGGTCAGACCCACCAGGATGGCCAGCACCGGGATGCCAAAGGGCAGGAAGGGCAGCTGCAGGCGCTCCGGCTGGGCCAGGTCCATCCAGAAGAAGGTGCGATCGATGGGCACCAACTGGGAGGCCTGCAAGAAGGGGTAAAGGTGCCGCACCAGCACCAACAACTGGGCTGGCGAGTTGGCCAGGGCCAGCATCACAGCCTCGTACAGGCCGAAGATAATGGGCAGCTGCAGCAACAGGGGGAGGCAGGACCCAAAGGGGTTGACCCCCAGTTCCCGGTACAGCTTCATCTGTTCCTGGGCCAGCCGCTCCCGGTCGTTCTTGTACTTCTCCTGGATTTCCTTCCAGCGGGGGTCCTGCTGCAGCCGCATCATGGCTTCCTGGCTTTCGGTCTGCTGCTTGAGCAGGGGATGCAGCGCCAGCCGGACCAGCACGGTAAACAGGATAATGGCCAGGCCAAAATCCCCCACCTGGGCGTAAATCCATAGCAGCGCGTTCAACATGGGTTCCAAGATGAACCGGGTCCACATGGTGCCTTCCCTGTCCTTTTTGAGAGGGTGTCAGCCTTCGGGTTCTCCATCAACCCGGAGGGGCTATTTCGGGGTGTATTCCCAGGCGATTTCCCCGGAGGGGTTTACGGCCACCACCTGGGGCGTCTTCCCCTGCAGGGCCAGGAGGACGGCTTTCTCGGTCACCACCGGGGCGGCGTAGAGCCGTTCTTCCCATTCGGGGTTGAGGTGTTTGCGAACCACTTCCCCGGTCTGGAGGTCGAGGACGTACAACCCGCCCCCTTCGGTGGCCACGTAAAGGTAGGTGCCATCCCAGGTGGGCCGGGCGATGACCGCGGAATCCAGCGTCCACTTCTGCCGGACCGCGCCCTGGTCCGGGTCCAGCAGGTAGACGGTGCCCTTCATATCGCCCAGGGCCAGGCCTTCGGGCGTCCACACCGGGGTGTGCCACAGCCAGGCGCTTTCCAGGGCCTGCCAGCGGGCCTCCAGGGTTTCACTATCCAGGGCCAGAATTCCCGCGCCCAGGGTGGGAACGTAAAGGGTCCAATCCCGAAGCAAGGGCGCGGCCGCGACGCCGGCGGGCAGGGCCTGCTTTTCCAGCCGTTCCCCCGTAGCCGCGTTCACGACGTAGAGATTATGGTCCATGGAAGCCATGTACACCCGTTCCCCATCGACCACGGCCCCGGCCCACAACGGCCCCTGGGTGGGGAAGCGCCAGAGCACCTTGCCGGTGGTATCCAGGGCGTAGAGGGTGCCGTCGCCGGAAGGGGCGTACAGGCGGTCCTTTTCCACGACCATGGGCGCGACGAAGGGATGGCCCGTTTCCAGGGCGCTCCAGGCCAGGGTGCCATCCTGGGGGTTCAGGGCCACCAGGCGGCCCTGCTGGTCGCCGGTCAAAAGGAGGTTCTCACCCACGCTGAGGGGCGCGGTGAGTTGACCCTTATCCCAGGAAAAGGTCCACACCGCCTGGCCTGTCTCCGGGTCCAGGGCCACGACATTCATCCCCAAGACGGCCAGCACCCGGCCTTCCGTAGGGGTTAGGCTTGGCCAGCCCAGGGGCGGCTGTCGCACACAACCCCAGGTCCACAGCATCAAGAACGTAAGCCCAAGCCAAAGGGGGAAGCGTTTCATGCCCGTTTCCTCAAAACAAAGGTTGACCAAAGGGAGGTCAGGGGACGGGGTCGTACCCGCCTGGGTTGAAGGGGTTGCAGCGCAGCACCCGCCACACCGCCAGGAGGCCACCCTTGAGCACGCCGTGTTTGTAGATGGCCTCATACCCGTAGTGGGAACAGGTGGGGTAGAAGCGACAGGTGTTCGCGGGCAACAACCGAGAGAAGGTCAACTGGTACAGGCGGATGAGGAGCAAGACCGCCCAACGGGGCCAGTAAAGGGGCGATTTGGGCAACGCGCGCAAGGGCGAGGGCGGCGGGTTGGGCGGACGCAACCCCAGGTGCAACTGGGTCACGATGGTTTCGGGGTCGAGTTGGGGGGTGTGGTCTGCCATAGGGCTGCCTGGGTGAATAAGGTATAGACCGCGTCCCGCAGCGTCCAGAAGTCCATCTCCGCGACCGGCCCCCGGGCCACAAGCACGATATCCCAGGGCTTGAGATAAG
Organism: Anaerolineales bacterium; assembly: GCA_026991215.1. Taxonomy (GTDB): domain Bacteria; phylum Chloroflexota; class Anaerolineae; order Anaerolineales; family DRMV01; genus S139-71. The sequence goes on along the minus strand of JALXBY010000147.1, from coordinate 476 downwards.
GGAGCCAGGGCCGCACGATTTCCCGCAACCGCCGCTTGATGCGGTTTCGTGCCACGGCTTTCCGGGCCGTCTTGCGCGGGACCACGATGCCAATGCGGGGGTGCCCCACGGTGTTAGGTGCGGCGTTGAGGATGAGCGCAGGGGTCACCCAACGCTGGCCCTGGGTCCGCAGCCGGAGGAAATCCGAGCGAAGCCGAAGCCGGTAACAGCGGGGAAGCCCAATGGTCCTGCCTCCTGAGGCCGGTGCGGGAAACTTCGGTGGCCTTTACAAGCGAGGGCGAAACGGCCCGGACGGTGGCGGCCAGAGATGCGCAGGCTCAGCGCAGACCCAGGTTGGCCTGACCTTTGCGGCCCTTCCAGTTGAAGCGCTTGGGGAACGCGTTCATGCGTACGGTCAGGCGCCATCGGCCCTTGAGACGTCGGCGCTTGAGCACCTTACGGCCGGCCTTGGTTCGCATCCGGGCGCGGAAGCCGTG
>JALXBY010000146.1 GCA_026991215.1 Anaerolineales bacterium | reverse complement strand
ACGTATAATAAGCCAAGCAAAAAGAAGTTAAACGAGCGTATGGAAAAGGGAATTGTTATTCCCATCTCTTCATACAAATAAGGCCAATCCATGCTCGCCAATCGACTGATTAAGAGTACGATATAATGTTCCTTTTCACGAAAGATAGGAAAAAATGCGAACGGGAAGGCAATAAATATAATCTGGTGCAAATACAGCATAGGAGACGCCCACATAATCAAAAGCATATATCCTGTCCACAGATAGAAATTCTTTTCGTAATCCTCAAAAGAGACCTTCTTCCAATGTAGAAATAGCCAAAAGCCCCATAACAGCCCCAATAATGTAGAAGTATAAAAAGAAACCTTCGAAGGACTCGCAGAAGTAAAACGTGCTATAACACTAGCCAATGAAAAAGAAGCTGGAGCAGTCACAGAATATAACCCCGGAATCGATTGGCCGTAACGCAGAAATTTTGTAAATTTAAAAAAATATTTCCATACAAAAAAGCTACATACCTCTATAGACAACAATATTGCAAACATATAAGTCGTAAAAAAACCGATAATAAAATAAACAACTGAACTTACGCCCTTCTTTTTGTATATCGACAAAGCAAAAGGTACTACCAGAAGAAATAAATGAGCTTTACCAAAAGCAGAAGCCAAACCCAGAAACAATCCTGACAGGAAAAAGGAATCTTTCCAGATTAAATGAAAAGATATAGATATTAGTGCAAGCCCCACAATATTAACCTGTCCCTCATGAAAGTTCCAATCAAATGGCAGTATAAATAGTATTACAAGCAAAAACCAAGGTGTATCGTGCTTGCTTCTATGCCTAAAGAAAATATAAGAAAATGTCAACAATCCCGCTAATAGAACTATAGTCCAGCGTATAATAGCCTGCCGAATACCTGCGCTCCAGAAAATGTAGCGAAACATCAATATAAAAGTAGGCGGATACAAAAAAGGAAAGGGTACAATCCCATATCTTTCTCCTAAATTTTTCAAAACACTAAATTGGTATATATTAATATTTGGTGAGCAGCCAAATTTCCCTGCTATGTAATATGTGGGAAGATCGATAGGAATAAATCGCGTTTGCAACAGAAAAAACAGTGGTATTCCCCCGAAATACAGCAACGTGACTACAATACTGTTTATTAAACTCTTTTTAGGGGGATAACCACTTTGAATTGAATAATTCATTCCACAGCCCTCCATACCGCCGAGAAGGCGTTGGCGTTGAGATGATGGTGGGTGTGGCAGACGCAATAGGCGTTGGCGTGGCCGTGGGTACCTCCATGACCTTCAAGAAAGGAGCTTCCAACCCCTGGTAACAGAGACCAAAGGCGTAGTCGATAGGTTGCATCTGTTGTGTGCCTGTTTGCAGGTCCAGCACCACCCGCTGCCCCGCGGGGATGGCCTGGGGCGGCTCCCCAAAGCGGGGGGCCATGGAACAGGTGCCCTCGAAGCAATCGGCCTGCACCCGCTGCTGGGCCCGGTCATAGCACACGCCCAATACCGTGCCCTGGGCCCGGAACTGATACCCCCGGTCGGCCAGGAATACGTCAAAGGTGGCCGGCTGGCCAGGGTCGGTCCGCACGATGACCGAACCCTGGCTCAACAGCACGGGCTGATAGAAGCGGGTAAGCTGTCCGGCCTTCTCCTGTTCCACGTTGGCCTGCAGCTGCTGAAAAATCTGCGCACCCCCGAACTCCCACTCAGGGTCAATCCCTACCATGAAAGCCGTATTGCTCCCGGCCGCCAGCAGATGGTTCCCCCGGAACTTGAGCAACACGGCCCCCTGCTCGGAAGCGTACACATACCCCGCATCCGTACGGGGGAAGCGCATCCCCCGTTCCAGCAGGGCTGCCGCGCTGCCCACGCCCAACCGCACATCCGGCGCCACCCGGACCACCCGCACATCCCCAGGCGGCGGTGGAGGCGGCGGCAGCAACCGCGGCAGCATCAGGCCCAGGCCCAAAATGGCCACGGCGATGATGGAGGCCGCCAGCACCAAGGCCTTGGGGGAAAGGCGAGAAAGCATGGCCCGCCGGGGTTTGTGCTTGGGCATCTCGATGACCACGGCCGTCACGTTGTCGTCGGCCCCCCGGCTGACGGCCAGGTCCACCAGCATCTTGGCGCTCTGTTCCGCGGTCCCCGCGTGCAGGATCTGAATCATCTCCTCCCGGGAGACCAGGGGCTTTCGGGTTCCGGGCTGGTTCTTCACCAGACCGTCGGAACAGACCAAAATAACCTCGTCGCCCTGCAAGGGCAGCCCCTGGTTCCTGAAAGCCCTGGCACCATCCTCCTTCAAACCGTTCAGGTACAGACCCAGGTCCACCTTGACCTTGGGCTCCCGGCCCAGGGAACGCATGAGGATGTGGGCGTTGGGGTGCCGCAGGGCTTCTTCCAAGGGGATGCCCTGGTAACGGTGCCGCTCATTGGCCCAGGTGTGGTCGATGGTGATCTGGCGCAAATCGTCGCCCCGCAGCAGGTAGACGCGGCTGTCGCCCACGTTGGCCACGTACAGCCGGCCGTTGTGGACCACCGCGATGGCCAGGGTCGTACTCATATCGCGGCGGGAACGGTCCCGGTACTGCTGGGCCAGACGGAACACCCGGCGGTTGGCGTAGCCGATGGCCTCCCCTAAGGCCTTGGGGATGCTCGTCTGTTTGGTCCGCTGCAGGGCTTCGATCACGCTTTCCACGGCCAGTTCGGCCGCGCGCTCGCCAAAACCGCTGCCGCCCACGCCATCCGCGACGATGGCCACGGTCAAAGGGCCCAGGGGCGTCTCGATGGTGCCCGCGAAGTGGCGGTCTTCATAGCCGCGCACGTCGGCCCGGGCCCCAATGTGCCCATAGCCAAAGGCGCGGATTTTCCCTTGTGGGGACCGTTGTGGTTGTTGTTGGGGCCGCTTGGGTTGAGGTTTCGTGACAGGTCGGCCATTCCGGCGCTGGGCCTGGCGATTCCCTCGCATGTCCGCTGCCTCCAACCAACATTTGTGTTTTCAGGAGCAAACCCAAGATTTGCAAAAACTTGACGCCTGCGCAGATCCAGGCTATGCCCGCATCACCGCGGCGCTCCCATAAGGTTTGAGGAACCGGAGTACCTGTCTGATGTCCGGTCGATACTGGGGCTGCTTGGCCAGCATGCGAAGCAAAATGAATTCCTCCAGGGCCGGGTCCACCTCGGGGTTGAATTCACGGATGGGGGGTGGCGTTTGCGTGAGGATTTGTGAAGTAATCCGACGGCCGATGCGCACGTTGAAGGGGAAGCGGCCGGTCAGCATGTAGTAGAGCAAAATGCCCAACGACCAGATGTCGGTCTTGCGCTTGTCCAGGAGCCGCTCCTCTTCGGGCGGCAGCTGGCCTTGAATCTGCTGGATGCGCTCGGGAGCCATGATGTACAGGGCGCCCACTTCCACGTCCTGGGGCCGCTTCGCGCCAGCCACCGCGCCGAAGTCGATGATGACCGGGTCGAAGGGGCGATGACGTATCGGCGGGGTACGGAAGACGATGTTCTTGGGGGAAAGGTCCTTGTGCACCACACCCAGCTTGTTATGCAGGTAATTGAGACCCAGCCCAATGTTCCCGGCGATGTTCGCGGCCTCGAAAACCGTCAGGGGTTCCCCTACCTGTTTGACGAAGGCGTCCAGGGTATCCCCTTCCAGGTATTCCAGGAGCATGTACCAGGGCCTGGAAGGGAACTCCACCGCGCGTGCGGTGTAGGTGTACCGTGTCCCCTTGCGGCTGGACATTTCCATGGGGAAGACCCGGACGATACGCGGATGCTGGGCCCGGGCCAGGAATTCGGCTTCCTTCTTGATGGCCAGGTTGAGCATCCGCTGTTTCTCTTTGTCCCGCACCGGCCGCGCCATCTTCAAGGCCACGGGCTGGTGCCCCTTGATGGCCAGGAAGATGATGGCCATGCCCCCCTCGTTCAACATCCGCTCGATGCGAAAGCGCCCAATCCGCTCAACTTTGTGGAAGGACGGCATACCGGCCTCCCTGCATCCCCAAAAGCTCGCGAACGACCGAAGAGTGCTCACTAAAAGTTGGCCTGGGACGGGTCAAATTCGTCTTCCTCGGTATCTGCCTGGTCGTCTTCGGCCAGCAGGTCGTCGAAGGCGTCGTTCCACACACCCATGCCCTGGACGTCCTGGCCATCCTCCTCGCCTTCATCCAAGACGTCCTGGGTCACCTCCTGGGTGACGTCCACCCCATCGGCTTCGATCATGGAATCGTCCCAGGTCTCGGTATGCAGGACCTCCGAGACCGGCTCCTCCTCCAGGGCTTCGAAACGGAACTGGACGCCGCCCCGGTACAGGGGTGCGATTTCAATGACATCCCCCGTCTTCAAGGGGTACGGGCGGAGGGGTTCCAGCCGCTGGCCGTTGAGGTAGGTACCGTTGGTGCTTTCCTTATCTTCGATGGTCCAGCGGCCGGTTTCCAGGTCCTCGTGGATGGCGCAGTGCAGCCGGCTGATGGAAGGCCGGCTGAGCACGATGTCCGCGTACTTGGGGTCCCGGCCGATGGTGGTCTCGCCATAGAGGTCGATGGATTCGGGCAACGCGGTGTCCTCGTCCTGCCCGGCCACCAGGACAAGGCGGGCCTTGGCTTTGCGTCGGCCAAAGGTCTTGGTCACCCGGGCTACCGCTTCGGTCACCTGCACGGCCACTTCCTTGACGTATTCCCGCTTGCGGATGCCCACAATCAAGACCGCGGCCAGAAGCACCGAGATGAGGATTTCCGCCAGGCCAAAGCCCAGGGTACCGCAGATGAACTCCTGCACCGCGGGGCCGATGCGTGGAATCTTGACCACGTTGCGGCAGAAGAGGTCGGGCTGCACGACCGCGGCGGTCTGGATTTGCACGGTGAGGTTCTTACGCACCTCACTTTGCAGCCCCAATTCGTCCACCACCCGCACGACGAACGTATGGGCACCTTCCTCGGGCGCGACTTTCCACTGGAAGGTCACGGACTGGGTGGGTGCGACATCGTCCCGGGCCTGGTACAGTTCATCGTCCACGTACAGTTCCACCCGTTTCAAGATGCGAGGGTAGCCATCGGGCCAGCTGGCCTGCAGAACAACGGGGACCGTATCGGGCGAGTACCCTTCACCTTCTGGAGTGAGCAACAGGTATTCCTGGCCGTTGTTGACTTCCACGGTCAGGGCAGGTGGCTGAACGGGCCTGGGCAGGGAGACCGTCCAGCTCGCACCGATTTCAGGCCGCTGCCGAATTTCCAGGCGCAGCGTCCGCTGCTGCTGGGCCGAGCGGGAGCGGGCCTTGATGTAATAGGAAGCCCGCCATCCCTGCAGGTCATCGACCAGCTTCATCCAGTTCTCCACCGCCAGGATCTTGCCCCGGGTCCCCTCGACCAGCTGGCTGTAGCCCAGGCCCCGAATGCGCAGGTTGAAGGCATACACGACCACATCGTTTTGCCGGGCCAGGTCCAGTACCCGAGGTTCGTTCTGGTTGCCGATTTGAATCCCCGAGGTGAAAAGCACAACGAAGGCCGGATACGGGGCTTTGACCCGCGCGATTTCGGCGATGGCCTGTTCAACGCCCGTCAGCCCCGCGGAAAAGTCCGTTTCATTACGGGGGCGCCACTCCTGCAGCTGTTTCAATAAGGCGTCCCGGTCCTGCGTCAGGGTCTGAAGCACCTGAGTTCCGCCCGGGGTCACCACGATAAGGCCGAACAGGTCCTGCGGGGCGGCCTTGTCCACGATCCCCCGGATGATTTCCTTCATCCACGTGGCCCGTTCCCTGCCTTGATGTAAAGCCCGAATCCCGGCCCCGGCATCCAGCACGAAGATCATCTGCACCGGGGATTGGGTGGCCTGCATCTGGAAATCCAGTTCCTGGTCCTCTTCTTTCAAGGCCAGGTCGTCGGGCGTAATCTGGCCCACGGGGTACCCATAGGCATCCAGAAGCCGCACCCAGATTTCGTACTCGGGGAAGCGGTCCACAGACGTCTTCATCACGACGATCCGTTGTACATCCCCCGGCTGCGCGTACACACGCGCCGTGGAGCCGCGCGGTAAGGCCAAGAAGGCCACCAATACCATCCATAACAAAAACACCCACAACGTTCGGGAAGAGGGCAGGTGTTGCCGCATCACCGCACGACCTCCCGTTGGGGAAAATTCTGAAAGAAACCCTGCCATTCACCACATCAGCCAAGAAGACTTTGAGAACCCAGCATAAGGGATTGCTATATATCTGGAGTCCTGCTTTTGTCCCCTGGGTTATTCCGGCCTACACCCCTTTTTCGATAACGTGAGAGAGGTTATACCACAATCGCCTGCCAAGGGGCAAGGGTTTTGGCGTTCACCCAGATGTTTTTCAAATTTTCATGTTCGTCCCCTTCCAAGT
>JALXBY010000145.1 GCA_026991215.1 Anaerolineales bacterium | reverse complement strand
TGTGACCTGGCGCTGGGACACGGCCTGGGACAACGGCCGCTTTGCCCCGCCGGGGGAATACCCGGTGCGCTTCGAGGCCTGGGACGCCTGGGGCCGGAAGTACATGGAGTTCGGCACGCTTGTCGTACCGGTGATGAGCGGGCCGACGCCCACACCTGCGCCCCTGCCCTCGCCCACCGCGACGCCCACGGCCCGCCCCTCGCCCACGGTTGCGGGCAGCGGACTGCCCACAGCGGTTCCGCCTACGCCTCTGGCCACGCCGACGCCGGGGCCCACGCCCACATGGGCGGGCTGGGCCACCGCGACGCCTCTGCCCACAGCCACCCCCGTACCCCAGCACACCGGGCTGGTGGGCCGGGCGCCCACATGGGCCAAAACCGTAGCCGTGGGCACGCTGTTCGCGGGGGTGTTCCTGGCCTGGCTGGCCCTGGCCCGGGAGGTGGCGAAACGGCGGTGGACGACTGCCCGGCGGGTAGGGCCTGGGGAGTTGAAACGCCTGGTGCCCCCGTGGTTGCGCCGGCCGCGGCGCCAACCCAAGCCATCCCACGACCACGTAAGCGACGTGACGGAACGCGCGGCCAAAGAGCAGGAGGAAATGGCGCTGCTTTTTGCCGAGACCGGGGAACGGATAGTAGACGTGGAAGAGCGGGCCCGCAAGGAACAGGAGGAGATGGCGCTGCACTTTGCGGAGCAGGGCGAACCGGGCATGGACCTGGCCGAGTGGAAGCGATATGACAACGAACAGCTGGCCCGCTACGAACGCATCCGCCAGGCCGACCTGGCCTTCGACGCCGAGGTGGGGGACCTGACCACCGAGGAATGGTACCAGGTGCAACAGCGGGCCGTGGGTTTGCGCATCGAACTCGTACAACAGCAGGCCCGGGAAGTTTGCGACGGCGAAGACCCTCTGGCGTGTGCGCAAGCCTGGGCGCAGGCCAATCAGGCGGTGGAGGGCCTCGTCCGGGAGGCGGCTCTGCAGCCCCAAACCGTCTACACCCCGCCGGAACCGCGCGGTGAGGCCTGCCTGCCCAGCGAGGTCGCGTATTACATGCAGCGAGTCGAGGCCGTGGACGCGGCCTATGAAAGCCTGCTGACCGAGGGCCAGGCCACCCCCGAGGGGTTGACGGCCCTGGCCGAAGCCATGGCTGCCGTGGGCCAGGAGGCGGCCGCCTGGGGATGCGGGGGCGTGGCTGCGGAAGCCCAACTCCGGGCCCGTGACATCGCCGAGGCGGCCCGCTATGCGCAAGAGGCCCAATTCATGGAGGAATGGATAAATCGTTCTCCGGGGCTCCCGCTATATCTACCAGATTTCTTTGGAATACGAATTGAAGAAACGTTAGTACTTGGGCCACTTATGATAGATTTTAACGCAGATCTTTTGCTGTTTCTTGAAACGGGTGAAGTGGCTCTCTTTATTTCCCCTCCCTCTGACGTTCAAATCCGAAGGAATCCCCCGCTTTGGCAATTCGGGTTAGGCGGGAGCCTCACAACCGGAATTGTATGGGGCGAAGCTCAAACCCCAGAGGACTATAGCGGTCCTTCCTGGGTACAAGGAGTCCATACACCCCCTATTTTCCTTCCTGCAGGTAGCGGGATGATTCGAATTGGGGGAGTAGAATTTGAACGTGCTATTTCGAATACTTCTTCATCGTTTTACTTGGGTATTACTTCTATGCCAACTGAGCCTTTCACCGTTTATGAAATGCCGTCCTACAGCTATCTTGTTGCTAAATTTCAACTTTGGAGCCAAGGAGAGGATAAGTGAGCATTTTTATGATTCGAAAACGTGCATTTATCTTCTCAACTACGCTTCGGTGGTGGCTTATCTCTATTGGGACTTGTGGTCTTATAAGTATAGATTTCGGAAAAACACTTTGGGAAAAGTTTCTGAACGGATTTGGTCTTACTATATTCTTAGTCTATCTATGGGTAAACGGTGGTGTGGCTTTTAAGCGCGGTCATATTGGATTGTTAAGAGTGTACTACCTCCTGCATCCTCCTTTTATTTTCCTCTGGCCAGCCAAAAAGGTTATCTGTAAAGTATTAACAGAAAGAACATACGCAGGCATAAAATATATGTTCGACCCGCCTATCGAGTGCGAAGCAATACTCCTCAAACCATGGCCACTATGCTTTTGGCTCATCTACGGAAAGTGTGCGGAACAACCCGCCTATAGCAGAGAAAATTTAATATCTTAGATTTTATTACAAAACAGCCATAAGATAATTTAGGCTAAGAGGGAAGCAAAGCCGTGAACACTCCCATACCTGTCGCCCAATATTTGGGGTGGGCTTATATTCACTTCTGGTTCTGGGCTACCGTTTTCTTCGTGGGACATAATCTCGTCTATCCATGGTGGTTTGTACTTTTTTTGTCAAAGCGGTCCTTGAAGCAACCTTCGCTTTTCCTTTTTGTTTTATCACTTTTGCCTGTTGGTGTATATGAAAACATATTCCGCTTTCCTGATAGCGCCTACTTTGCCCTCAAGCGACTTCTCCATGACCCGGTATGGAGCCAGCCCCCGGAACCCATCCTTCGAGATTTGGTAGGCACATTCGCGCTGTTTTGTTCCACATTTATTTTTACTATTGCGATCTGCTGGTACGATATTCCACGTTGTATCGGCTGGGGCGCAGGTTGGTATAAAGCCCGCAAGAGCATTGCTGGAAAACTTGGGCTTTTCGTGCGTTGGGGAGTCATCGTGCCGCTTTTGCTGTTCAGCGGCCATCTCTTATGGCGTAAATTTCTTCAGACCTGGAGCCGGGTCATCACAGACCTGCCTTCCGCGTTTGGGGAACTTCTCCACCCCATGCACCCCGGTTGTGCCACGACCTACCTGGAATTCATTGGGGCTACCTGGCAGGCATGGTTGGGCTTCACACTCAGCCTGGTGCTGGGAGTTTATGTGGCTCCGCGGGCATGGCTGCGGCATCTCCGTACCGGTGCGTGGTCGGCCGTGGGGCGTTCCGCGCCCCTGGCCTTGCTGCAAGCGCTTTTGGCCCTTTACTTTGTGCTGGTGTGGCCGCTGCGTCTGACGTATGGCTTCGTGGCCCGGGTGACGTGCGACACCCGTTTCCTGGTGCCGCCCCCGCCGTTGGACACCTTGTTTTCCCTGTTGCATCCGGCCCTGTTTTGGGGCGCCGTCGGTGTATTGGCCCTGTTGCTTTGGCGCTGTCGCCATCGCGGGCAGTGCGTCCCTGGCCTGCGGGAGGCCTTCCCACGATGGACCGGCACATCCCGAAAACCGCTGCTTTTGAGGAGGAAACCCCATGACAGGTGAAGGAACCCCCTGGTATTACGCCAATGGGTTTCGGGTATTGATGAGCCGGACGGAAATCCGGCTGGTGTGGTTACAGGACGAGCGGGAAGTGGTGGCGTTATGGCTGCCGCGTGCGGTGGTCGAGGCCCTGCTTCCTGCGCTGGAACAGGCCCTGGCCCAGCAAGATAAACAAACCGAGACAGCACAAGCCTCTGCGAGGGCGTCCGAAACGAAGGCGGCATTGGAATAAAGCCCGGCGATCTCGGTCGCGCCCGCCCCCCAGCACACCGGGCTGGTGGGCCGGGCGCCCACATGGGCCAGGACCGTAGCCGTGGGCACGCTGTTCACGGGGGTGTTCCTGGCCTGGTTGGCCCTGGCCCGGGAGGTGGCGAAACGGCGGTGGACGACCGCCCGGCGGGTGGGCTTGGGGAGCTGAAGCGCCTGGTGCCCCCGTGGTTGCGCCGACCGCCGCGCCAATCCAAGCCCTCCCACGACCACCGCGCATTGAATCTCGGGGCGGTTACACGTCGGCCAAGACCATTCGGCTACCAGTGCTCTGGTGTATGATGCTGCATGCCGGGTGTACCGGCAGGCCTGGATGAATCCCGGGCCAGTTCCGGTTGTGGCTCGACTCCACACCTGAGGCGGGGGCGGGAGGAGGTTTGTACACAGCCATGGGGTCAACGTAATCCCTGAAAAGCACGGAGAAAACGCGTCGTTGGCATTGACGCCCCCTCGTAGGATTGCTATACTCTTGGCGTGCGGGAGGACGTTGCGGGGTGGAGCAGTGGTAGCTCGCCGGGCTCATAACCCGGAGGTCGCCGGTTCGAATCCGGCCCCCGCGACCTGAAAACCGCAGGGAATTCCTGCGGTTTTTCTTTTCTCCCCCTGCCCCGACGCCACCCCGGAAGGTTCGACAAACCTGATACCCCTTCAGCAGGAGGAAGGCCCGCCATGCCTCGCAGTGAGATGCTGCTTGCCTTCAACGAGCTCCTCGACGAACGGGAGCTGCCGCCCGAGATGATTGCCGAGGCCCTCAAACAGGCCATCGCCGCGGCCTACCGGAAGGCCACGGGCGCGCCCTCGTCCCAGAAAATCGACGTGGTCTTCGACCTGCCCAAGGGCCGGTACCGCATCCTGGCCGAAAAAGAGGTGGTGGCCGAGGTCCAGGACCCCCGCCTGGAAATCAGCCTGGCCGAGGCCCGCAAGACCCATCCCGAGGCCCAAATCGGCGACCTGATTATGGTGGACGTCACGCCGGCGGAGTTCGGCCGCATCGCCGCGCAGACCGCCCGCCAGGTGCTCAAGCAGCGCCTGAGCGAGTTCGAGCGCAAGATGCAGTACGACTTCTACAGCCAGCTGGTGGGCGAAATCGTGGCCGGCGTGGTTCAGGCCGTGCACCCCCAGGAAATCGTGGTGGGCCTGGAAAAACGAGCCGAAGGCCACCTGCCCCGCAAGGAACAAATTCCCGGAGAACGCTACCAGGTCCACGACCGTATCCGGGCCCTCATTCTCAAGGTCGAGCCCACCTCCAAAGGGCCCTACATCCTGCTCTCCCGGGCCCATCCCAACTTCCTGCGTCGCCTTCTGGAAGAAGAGGTGCCCGAAATCTACCGGGGTGAAGTGGAAATCAAGGCCATCGCCCGGGAAGCCGGCCGACGTTCCAAGGTCGCGGTTGCGGCCGTGGTGCCCAACGTGGACCCCGTGGGCGCGTGCGTGGGGATGCGGGGCACCCGCATCCAGGCCATCATGCGGGAACTCAACAACGAGCGCATCGACATCATCGCCTGGGACCCGGACCCGGCCACCTTCATTACCAAGGCCCTGAGCCCGGCCCGGGTGCTGCGGGTGTACGTCTCCCCCAACCCGCCCGGGAGCATCCCCAAGGGCACGGCCACCGTCGTGGTCCATGAAAGCGAACTCAGCCAGGCCATCGGCAAGGAAGGGCAAAACGTGCGCCTGGCCGCCAAACTGACCCGATGGCGCATCGACATCAAAAGCGTGACCGAAGCCGTGGAAGACGCCCTCACCCAGGTGCTGGCCCAGCGGCGGGATTACCCCTGGGTGACCGACGAGATGCTGGAACAGGTGCACATCCTTCTGCAGAAAAAGCAGGAAGGCCGGCCCCTGCTGCCCGAAGAGTACGACGTGCTCCTCAACTTCCTGGACACCGTGGAAGCCCACAAGCAGGAGGCCGAAGCGCGACGGCGGCAGCGGCAGGCCGAGGAAGAAGCCCTGCGGGCCAGCATCCCCGCGGTGGCCTTCGAACGGCCCCTGGACGTGTTGGACCTGCCCCCGCGGGTGGTGCTCACCCTCACCCAGGCCGGGTACACCACCGTGGGCGACCTGATGCTCCAACTCAAGCGCAACCCCGATGAAATCCTGGCCCTCAACGGCATTGGCCCGCGAGTGATGGAGACCATCCGCCAGGCCCTGGAGACCTTCGAGGCCGAAGTCGTGGCGGCCCAGGCCGAGGCCGAAGCCCCCGAGCCAGAAGCGGCTGCCGAACCGGTTGCGGCCGAAACCCCTGAATCCATGGAAGCCGCGACCGCCGTGGATGAAGCACCGGCAGAAGCACCGGTGGAAGAAGCCGCGGCCCCTGAAGAAGCCCCGGCTGCCGAGGCGGTGGAGGAAACAGCCGAAGCCGCAGCGGCCCCTGCGACCGAGCCTTCCCCCGAAGCCGAAGCCATGGCCCCAAGCGCGGCGGCCCAGGAACCCGAACCTTCCCCCGAACCGGAACCCGCTACCGTAGCCGAGCCAGAGGCGGAACCTGAACCCGAACCCGAACCCAGCCTGGACGACCTCTTCGATGCGGACCGCTTCCTCCGGCAGTTGGGCATCCGGGAGGAGCAGCCCAAGGAGACGCCCGTGGCCGAGGAGAAACCCAAGAAGAAACGGAAGAAGAAGGCCCGGCCCCCGCGCGCGCGGGAAGAGGACTGGGAAGACTGGGACGCGTAGCCCTGCTTGCCCTATTCCCCAGCCAGGGAGTCAACTATAAGCGAAAGCCTTTTTTGAAGGTGGATCATCCTGAAAGAGGCGGCCATGGCGCAAGAGATGGAACAGCATATGCAGGACTTTGCGGCTCAAAATCACCAGAGTTTCTCGGACAGC
>JALXBY010000144.1 GCA_026991215.1 Anaerolineales bacterium | reverse complement strand
GAAGGCGGCAGCGTGGCCCCCGGCGTGGGCGTGGGTGTGGCCGTGGGCGGTACGGCTCCCGTGGGCGTCGGGGTCGGCGTCAAGGTGGGGGGCAGCGTGGCCGTGAACGGGAGCGTAGACGTCGCGGTGGGCGTCCAGGTGGGCGTGGCCGTGGGACGGAAGGGCCAGTATACCGGTACGTAGTTCCCCAATTGGGCGGCCACGTCTTCGGGAATCAACACCGGCAGCACCGAACCATCGGGGAAAAAGTAGGTGATGCGCATCCGCACCCGCCCGGTCAGCGAAGCCACAGGCCGACCGAAACAGTACAACCGGCTGGGGTATGCGGGAACCTGCACGCACTTCAATTCCGCACCATTGATGCGCACCCGGAAGGCCTCAGGGTACGCCACGTTCTCGAACACGTACTTGAGCATGTTCTGGCCCTGGAAGCGGCCCCAGCCCGCAGTGTACAGGCACAGGCTGGTGGTGTTCTCCCCGCACCGGCCCACGAACCGGGGCAGTTCCCGGGTCGGCGTTGGGGAGGGGGTGACGCCAGGTGGCACCGTGGGCGGGACCTCCGTCGCGGTCGCCGTGACCGCGGCCTTCGTCACCAGCGGCTGGAAGGGCGTGGGCGAAGGGGTGACGGTTGTAGAAGGCGCGGCGCGGCCCCGCCGGCAGGCGGCCAGAGCCAGCAAAAGCACAAGGAACCACCATCGCCGTGACATACGTCCCTCCCGTGGAAGAGCCGGGAACCTATGGGAACAGCAGGGAACCCGCGTCCCCGACAACAGGGCATTATACCCCCGTGGGGGTGAGTTGTCTGACGATATCGGCGACCAGGCCAGGCCCCCGGTACACCCATCCGGTGAACACCTGGACCAGGCTCGCGCCGGCTTCGAACTTTTCCAGCGCGTCCCGGGCCGAAAGCACCCCGCCCACACCCACCACGGGCATCCGGCCCTGGGTCTGCCGGGCGATGTAGCGCACGATTTCCGTGCTGCGGGACCGCAGGGGTGCGCCGCTCACCCCACCAGGGAGATGCCGGTACGCCGGGGGCAGGCCCGCCTTTTCAACCGTGGTATTCGTGGCCACGATACCATCCACCCCGGCATCCTGGGCCGCCTCCAGGATGGCATCCAGGGCCGGCCAGGTCAAATCCGGGGCGATCTTCACCAAAAGGGGCGGCGGACTTTCCAGGGCTTGAAGGGCCTGCCGCAAGGGGAGAAGAAGCGCGCGCAGGGCTTCCCGCTGTTGCAAGGCCCGCAGGCCAGGGGTATTGGGCGAACTCACGTTGACCACCAGGTAATCGGCCCAGGGCGCGAAGGCCCGAAGCAGTCGCAGGTAGTCTTCCACGGCCTGGGGGTTGGGCGTGTCCTTGTTCTTCCCCAGGTTGACGCCCAGGCGCACCGGCCCCCGGCGGGGTCGGCGGATGCGGGGCAGCACCCGGTCCATCCCCTGGCTGGGGAAACCCATCCAGTTGACCAGGGCCAGGGCCTGGGGCACCCGGACGATGCGGGGTCTTGGGTTGCCCGGCTGGGGCCGGGGCGTCACCGTTCCCACTTCAACGAAGGCCAGGCCCAGGGCGGCCAGGGCGGGCCAGGCCAGAGCGTCCTTGTCGTAGCCGGCCGCAAGGCCCACGGGGTGTCGGAAGGTGCGGCCCCACACCTGCACTGGTGCATCCGGCACAGGGTTGACGCGGCGCAGCCAGGCCCGCGCCGCGGGGAACCGGACGGCCAGCCGGAGCAGGCCCAGGGTCAGGTGGTGGGCCTGCTCCGGGTCCAGGTGAAGCAAAAGCCGGTGCAGCGCGTTCAGCCAAAGGCCCATGGAAGACGGGTCAGGCCGGCTTCAGGAAAGGCCGCGCGGCCTGGGCATCGAGGAAGGACTGGAGCAACAGCGCGGCCGCGGCCGCATCGGGGCGGGTTTTGTGCCGACGGCGCTTGCCCAAAAGGTTCCAGATGCGCCGGGCGTCCTGGGTGGTGAAGGATTCATCCCAGAGGATGACGGGAATGCCCAGGCGTCCCTGCAAGGCCCGGGCCAGGTTCGCGGCCCGGCGGGCCTGGAGGGTGGTGGGCCGTCCTTGGGCATCGGTGGCCTGGCCGACCACCACCGCGGCCACCCGGTAGGTGCGGGCCAGTTGGGCAATGGCATCGGCATCTTCCCGGCGGGAACGGTGCCGCAGCACGACCAGGGGCCGGGCCAGCGCGCCCGTTGGGTCGCTGATGGCAACACCGATGTACTTCTCCCCAGGGTCAACGCCAAGGATACGCGGCATCAGGTCATCTCTCCTCGGGCGGGGATTTGCAGGCGAGGCCTCCCCATTATACGGAGCAGAAAGCCGGGGGGAAGCCTTGCGCGGTGTGGGCCTCGCTGCAACCCACCACATGCCGGAAAACCCATGGCTTTTCCTCAATCTCTCATATTGAAAGCCCCAGGGTTATGGTTTAATCTGAATACCCCGTTGGGGATGACCCCGATGCCAAGGAGTGAACCCATGTTCCCCCTCCCCCCTTTCTGGGCCGCCATTGCGGTGCCGGCAGGTGTGGAAACTCGGTCCAGAACCCAGGCCCGCTCGCGGACTCTGGCATTGCGCCGATGGCTCTGGCAGGGGCGGCCCATGCAGGCCTTCTGGACCGTCGCGGCCCTTTCGTCCATGGCCCTCAACGTGATTCTCATCGTCGCCCTGATTCTGCTGGGACGGCATCTCTTCCAACTCAAACGGGTTGTGGAGGACCAGCTCGTCGGGGGCTTGGCCCGGAACTTCGCGGCCATGGACGCGGCGGTCATCCGCACCACCGTAGTCGTGGAAGATACCATCCCGGTCCGCTTCGACCTGCCGGTGAGTTTTGACCTGCCCATCCAACAACAGACCGTGGTGCGCCTCTCCCAGCCAGTCATCATTGAGAATGCCGTTGTGCAATATCTGCAGACCGGGGGACTGACCATCACCAATGCGCCCGCGGTCATTGTCCTTCCGGAAGGAACCGAGCTCCCGGTCCACCTGCAGATGACCGTGCCCGTACGGGTCACCATTCCGGTAGATACCCGCATCCCCGTACGCCTCAACGTGCCCGTGGCCATCCCCCTGCGGGAGACGGAACTCCACACCGCGTTCCAGGGCCTGCAGGACGTAGTCGCGCCTTACCAGGCCCTGCTGGACCAACTTCCCGATTCCTGGCGCGAGGCGCTGTGCGGACCAGAGCGGCCCAAGGTACTCTGCTGGCTGCTTGTGCCCATTTTGGAACCCGGCGGGGGCCAATAAAGGTTTGTATCGCTCGGGTCTTTTCCTCGGCAGACAGGGATGAACGGGGCCGTTTGGCGGATATGCAGCGCTGAACAAGCCATTCGATATGGCGTTTTCTGGCAATCCATGTTATACTGAAGCCACCTTACACTATCCTAAGGAATCCCATCTTAGGAGGGTCGTCATGGCGACACTGCATTTGGAAGTTGGCGTTGCCCGTAGTGTTGAGCAGACACTAAAGAACACCCACAGCAATATCGAAACGTTGATCCAACAGGCCGATAAGGCCGTCGAACAGCTGCGCAGTGGGGCCTGGCAGGGCAAATCCGCCCAGGAGTTTTATGCCCGTTTCGATGAATGGAAGAACCAATGCCGGCGCATGCTGTCCGAACTCCAAACGCTCACTTCGAACTTCAGCAAGGAAATCACCGAGTGGGAACAGGCTGCCCAAAGCTTGTAGCCCTCGCCCTCTAACGCCATTTGATACCCGCGGAACGCCTCACGCACTTTTCGTGAGGCGTTCTGTTTTTATGTCTAACCCGATTGAGGAGTTCAGCCATGTACCGCCTGACCATCTGGGGCGCGGCCCGCACCGTAACCGGCTCCCGCCACCTCCTGCAAACGCCCGCGGGGGACCTTCTCCTTGAGGCCGGGCTGTACCAGGGGCCCCGGGAGGAAACCCGCCGGCGGAACCACACCTTCCCCTTCGACCTGAAGCGCATCAAGGCCGTGCTCCTCAGCCACGCGCACCTGGACCACTGCGGGACCCTGCCCAACCTGGTCAAGCACGGCTACGATGGCCCCATCTACGCCACCCCTGCCACCGCGCACCTGGCCACTTTGGTCATGCTGGATGCGGCCCACGTGCAGGAGGAAAACGTCCGCTACCTGAACCGGCACCGCAAGCCCCATGAACCGCCCCTGGAACCCCTCTACACGGCCGAAGACGCGCTCCGCGCGGCCCGCCGCTTCGTGCCCATTCCCTACGACATGCCCTTCGAACCCCTGCCCAGGGTCCAGGCCCGCTTCGTCGAGGCCGGGCACATCCTGGGTTCGGCCGCGGTGGTGCTGGACCTGGACGCCAGGCCCCGGCCCATCCGCCTGTGGTTCTCCGGCGACATCGGCCGGCGGCACCTCCCCATCCTGCGGGACCCGGTGCTGCCCCAGGCCGCCGATTGGCTGCTCATGGAATGCACCTACGGCCACAAGCCCCACCGCGACCCTCGCCTGGCCTATGACGAAATCCGGGCGGTCGCCGCGCGCACCTTCGACCAGGGCGGCAAGCTGGTCATCCCCGCGTTCGCGGTGGGCCGTACCCAGACCCTGGTCTACCTTCTTCACACCATGATGCGCAAGAAGGAACTCCCCGAAGTGCCCATCTACGTGGACAGCCCCATGGCCGTGGAAGCCTCCATGATTTACCGGATGCACCCCGAATGCTTCGACGAGGAAGCCCTGCAGATGCTCCGCCAGGGGGTGCTGGAAGACGTGCTGGGCTTTGGCCGGGTGCGCTACATCCGCCGCGTCGAGGAATCCAAGGCCCTCAACGACCAGCCCGGGCCTATGGTCATCCTTTCCACCTCGGGCATGCTGGAAACCGGCCGCATCCTGCACCACCTCAAGCACACCATCACCGACCCGAAGAACACCATCATGCTGGTCTCCTGGACCGCGCCCCACACCCTGGGCCGACGCCTGGCCGATGGCGCAACCCGGGTGCGCATCCTGGGCCGGGAGTATCCGGTCCGGGCCAGGGTGGTCACCATCGGCGACCTTTCTGCTCATGCGGGCCGGGACCTGCTGCTGGAATACGTGCAGGCCACCCAGGAGACCCTCAAAGGCGTTGCCTTAGTCCACGGCGAACCCCACGCGGCCCAGGCCCTGATGCAGGCCCTGGCCGAACAGGGCATCACCCAGGTGCGTTACCCCCAAGAGGGCGAAGGCTGGGACCTGACCCCATAAACCCTGCCCACCGTTATCGCACCCGCCCAAGAAGGGTTGTTCCGGGCCGGACAGCACCGTCCAGGGGCGTCTTCACGAAATTCTCGGAAAAGGATTTATCGAATCCCAGTGGAATGTGGCAAAATGCAGGTACGCGGCAATCCCCCCTGGGAGGAGCGTGCCATGCCCCCGGTACGGGTTAACTTCTTTGCCACGCTGCGCCCTGTGGTCGGGCAGAAGACGGTGGAAATCGACCTGCCCGAGGGCGCGACAGTGACCGACCTGGCCGAAGCCCTGGTGGCCCGGTACCCCGGCCTGCGGCCCCATCTCTTCAACGAAGACGGCACCCTGCACCACAGCGTGCACATCCTGCTGGATGGCCGGGATTATCATTACATGCCGCAGAAGGAACGCACACCGGTGCACCAGGCCCAGCGCATCGACATCTTCCCGCCGGTGGGCGGCGGAGCCTAACCTAAGGGCCTCGCGGCAACCGGCAGCCGACTGCTGACCGCGAGCAGCACCTTGCACGCCCCCACATCGCCAGAGGTCGCCATGGACTTCCCAAGAACCGCGGACGTGGTCGTCATCGGCGGCGGGGTGATGGGTGTAAGCACGGCCTATCACCTGGCCAAGAAAGGCGTCAGCCGGGTGGTGCTGGTCGAACGGGAGGCCTTCTTCGGCCAGGGTTCGACCGGCCGTTGCGCGGGCGGTGTCCGATACCAGTTCGCGACCGAAGTCAACATCCGCCTTTCCCAGGCCAGCCTGCCCATGCTGGAGCGCTTCCAGGAGGAAACCGGCGTGGACGCGGGGTACCGGCCCATCGGTTACCTTTTCTTCCTCACCCGGGAAGAAGATGTGGAACGCTTCCGCCAGGCCGTGGCCCTGCAGCACCGCCTGGGCGTGGCCACCGAATGGCTCTCTGGGGACGAAGTGCGCAGGCGTCTCCCCTTCATGCGCCTGGACGACGTGCTGGCCGGTACCTTCCACGCCAAGGACGGCCTGGCCGACCCCCATAGCGTGGTCCAGGGGTACGTGCAGGCGGCCCGTCGGTTGGGCGTCCTTCCCCTGACCGAAACCGAGGTCACCGGGATTCAGGTCCAGGGCGGCCGGGTCCAGGCGGTGGAGACGAACCGCGGGGTCATCCAAACGCCGGTGGTGGTCAATGCCGCGGGGCCGTGGGCCGGGCGCATCGGCCGCATGGTCGGCTTGGACATCCCCATCACCCCCCTCCGCCGG
>JALXBY010000143.1 GCA_026991215.1 Anaerolineales bacterium | reverse complement strand
CTCCCCCACGGCCACGCCAACGCCCACGGTGACGGCCACGCCTTCCCCCTCGCCCACGGCCACGCCGGTGACCCCCACACCGCCGCCGCCATCGCCCACGCCGTTTCTGGCCTTCATCCACGTGCCCCCGCCCCACGGCGGCGTGGTGGTGCGCCGCAACCCCGGTTTCGACCAGCCCATCGTGGGCACCATCCTCAACGGCCGCCAGGTCTGGGTGCTGGAGGCCGAACGGGAGGTCGGCGGGGAGGCCTGGGCCTACATCCGCACCCCGGATGGCCGCATCCAGGGCTGGGTGTTGCAGAAGTTCCTCATCGTGGCCACGCCCCAACCCCGTTGGTAAGGGGCACGGCCAGACCTTCCCCCAGGTTCGCGAAAATACCCACGCGACGCGAAGGCCCGTTTCCGGTTCCCCATAAAGGGTGATGGGCTTGCCGTGCAAATTGACCCTGGAGGTGCACCGTGGACTCGCTCGTTTTCCTCGCGCGGGCTGTGTGGCTGCTGGCCATCGCGTATTTCCTGGGCGCCATCCCCACCGGGTACCTGGTGGTCAAAATCCTGACCGGCAAGGACGTGCGCTTCATCGAAAGCGGGCGCACCGGTGCGACCAACACCTTCCGGGCCGCCGGGTTCCCGGCCGGGTTGTTCACCGCCATCTTCGACCTGCTCAAGGGGGCCAGCACGGTCTGGCTGGCCAAGTTCGTGTTCCCGGCCACGCCGTGGATGCACATCCTCGCGCCCCTGATGGCCATCCTGGGCCACAACTACCCCATCTTCACGGTGGAACGGGACGAAAACGGCCGCCTGCGCCTGTGGGGTGGCGCCGGAGGCGCGCCCTGCGCCGGTGGCGCTTTGGGGCTGTGGTGGCCTTCGATTTTCATCATCGTGCCCGTGGGCTGGGTCCTCTGGTTCTTCGTGGGCTATGCTTCGGTGGCCACCATGAGCATCCCCCTCATCATCGCCGGCATCATGGCCGTGCGCGCGTGGATGGGCCAGGGACCCTGGGTGTACGCCCTCTACGGTCTGCTGGCCGAAGGCCTTATCCTCTGGGCCTTACGGCCCAACATCCGCCGCCTGCTCCAGGGCACGGAACGGGTCGTGGGCCTGCGGGCCTGGCTACGCAAACGCCGGGAGCAGCAGGCCCTGGCTTCCGAAGGGTGATTACCCCCGCCGACCAAACTTCTGTTCCAAAAAGGCCACAGGCAGGTGAACCATCGTGGGCCGTCCATGGGGGCAGGTCCGGGGGTTTTCACAGGCCAGGAGGTCTTCCAGCAGCCGGGCCTGCTCCTCCGGGGCCAGCCGCTGCCCGGCTTTGATGGCCAGCCGCTTGCAGATGCGGGCGATGAGCCGGGCTTCCCTGGCCTGGGCCAGGGGGGTTTCGTCTTCCTCGAAGTCTTCCACCAAAGCCCGCAGCGCAGCCTCGGCCGAGCCGTGGATGAGGTCCGCGGGCATGGCCCGGACCCGGAAGGTGTTCGGCCCAAAGGGTTCGACCTCGAACCCCCACGCCTGCAGCACGGGCAGGGCCTCTTCCAGCAGGCGGGCCTGGGGCGGCGGCAATTGCACCACCACCGGCTCCAGCAGGGGCTGGCTGGGCACCTGGCCCTGGGCCTTCTGCCGGGTCAGCCGCTCGAAGAGCACCCGCTCATGGGCCGCGTGCTGGTCGATCAGGTAAAGCCCATCGGGGCCTTCGGCCACCAGGTAGGTGGCGGCCACCTGTCCCACGACCCGCAGCACGGGCCACAGAGGTGCCCCCTCGAACTGTGGCGCTTCCTCCCGCCCGCCTGTGTCCCCGCCACGGGTGGGCCAGGGAGGTTCGGG
>JALXBY010000142.1 GCA_026991215.1 Anaerolineales bacterium | reverse complement strand
CGCGTGGGGGGCCTGGATGCTGGCCACCAAGGGGCAACCGCCCGGCCCCCTGCCCTGGTCCTGGCGGGCCTGGCACGTGGAGACCATGCTCTTTGGCTGGCTCACCCAGTTCATCTGGGGCATCGGATATTGGATTTTCCCCCGCTTCTGGACCTCCCGCGGCCGGGTGTGGCCCATCCCCTGGGCCTGGCTCAGCCTCAACCTGGGGCTGACCCTTTCCTGGTTGGGCATGGTGCAACGGGCCCTGACGTGGCGGCTCCTGGGCCATGGGTTGATTTTCGTGGCCGCGGTGCTCTTTCTGTGGCACGCCTGGCCCCGCATCAAGCCCCCTGGCGCGTGAAAACGGCCAAAGCGCTGCCCCCAGGTTGGCGGTGCGCAAACCTTTTGAAGCGGATGGGGTGGAACCATGCGGCGACGTTGGTGGTTGGTGTTGTTCTTGGGGTTCCTGGTCGTGGTCGGTGGCCTGGTCTTCGCGGCGGGGCAGCATCCGACCCTGATGTACTACCGCAGCCTGTTCTGGTCCCGGATTTACTACCGCCTCCGACCACCGGAAGCGCAGGTCTTTCTTCCTCAGAGCACGCCGGTTCCGGTCCGGCCCACGGCTGTCACGACGCCCACACCCTCGCCCACGGCTTCCCCCGTGGCCGAACCGCAGCCCACCGCGACGGCGCCTGCTGCCGGGACCACAACGCCCCCCACATCCACGCCAACGCCCACCGCGACGCCCCTGGCCCTCCCGCCGCGGTTTGAGTTGTGGATGCCGCGGCACGAGTACCAGAAGTGGAACAACTGCGGTCCCGCCACCTTGAGCATGGCCCTGGCCTTTTGGGGCTGGTCCGGCAACCAGGACGTGGTGGCCCGCTGGACCAAGCCCAACCCGCGGGACAAGAACGTCTCTCCCGAGGACCTGGCGCGTTTCGTGCGCACCCGCGTGCCCGGCCTGCGCCTGCTGTGGCGGCCGGCCGGCACCCTGACGCTGCTCAAGGCCCTGATTGCCGGGGGCTTCCCCGTGATGGTAGAAAAGGGCTTCTACGCGCCCAGGGTGGAAGGCTGGATGGGCCACTACCTGCTCCTCTACGGCTACGACGACGAACGCGGGGTCTTCCTTTCCATGGATTCCTACCTGGGTCCGGCCCGTGAAGTGCCTTACGAGCGCCTGGAGCAGCGCTGGCGGGATTTCAATTACATCTTCCTGGTGGTCTACCCCAAGGACCAGGAGGCCCAGGTGCTCCAGATTCTGGGGCCGCTGGTTGACGAAACCACAGCTTGGCAGCAGGCCCTGGCCCGGGCCCAGGAAGAGATACCCGCGCTGACCGGGGCCGATGGTTTCTTTGCCCGCTTCAACCTGGGGGAAGCCCTGGTCTATCTGGGCCGCTACGACGAGGCGGCCCGGGCCTTCGACGAGGCCTTCCGCTACTACGCGGGGCTGCCCCTGGAGGAACGACCCTGGCGCGTGATGTGGTACCGGGATGCGCCCTTCATCGCCTATTACCACGCCGGTCGGTATGAGGACGTCATCCGCCTGGCCGATACCACCCTGGCCGCGATGAGCGAACCCGTGCTGGAGGAAGCCTTCTACTGGCGGGGCATGGCCAAAGCCGCCCTGGGCCAGGAGGACCGGGCCCGCCGGGACTTCCGCAAGGCCCTGGCCCTGAACCCCCTGTTCGACGCGGCCCGGCAGGCCCTCAACCAGGAGGGATGAACCCCATGGCGCTGGCCCTCCGCGTGGTGAACCTGGCCAAGCAATATCGCATCGGCGAGGCCGCCGGGCTGAACTACCGCACCCTGCGGGACCTTCTGGCCCACGGCCTGCGCCGCGGCGGGAACCGGGCCACCATCTGGGCCTTGAAGGACGTCAGTTTCGAGGTCCGCGCGGGCGAAGTGGTGGGCATCATCGGCCACAACGGCGCGGGCAAGACCACCCTGCTCAAGATTCTCTCCCGGGTTACCCGGCCCACCCAGGGCTATGCGGAACTGTACGGCCGCGTGGGTTCCCTGCTGGAAGTGGGCACGGGCTTTCACCCGGAGTTGACCGGCCGGGAAAACATCTACCTGAGCGGCGCCATCCTGGGCATGAGCCGGGCCGAAATCGACCGGAAGTTCGACGAAATCGTGGCCTTTGCCGAGGTGGAGAAGTTCATCGACACCCCGGTCAAGTTCTACTCCAGCGGGATGTACCTGCGTCTGGCCTTTGCCGTGGCCGCGCACCTGGAGCCGGAAATCCTGCTGGTGGACGAAGTGCTGGCCGTGGGGGACGCCGCGTTCCAGCGCAAGTGCCTGGGCAAAATGGGGGAAGTGGCCCGCGAGGGCCGCACCGTGCTCTTCGTCAGCCACAACATGTCCGCCATCCTGCACCTGACCCAGCGGACCCTGGTGCTCAAGCAGGGCCGCATCGTGTTCGACGGCCCCACGCCCGAAGCCGTGGACTTCTACCTCTCTTCGGGCTACCGCCGATCCGGGGAGCGCCGCTGGGACCAGGACCCGCCGGAGATGGACACCGGGCCTTTCCGACCCGTGGCCTTGCGGCTTCGGGACGCGCGGGGCCGGGTGACCGACACCTTCCGCAGCGACGAACCCATCACCATTGAGTGGGAATACGTCCTCGAAAAGCCCCTGCGGGGACTGCGGGTGGGCATCTACGTGCTCACCACACGGGGGGAATACGTGCTGACCTCCTTCGACACCGACGACCTGAACCAGTACCGCCGCTGGAGCGAGCGGCCGGCCGGTCGGTACCTGAGCCGCTGCACCCTGCCGGGCCACTGGCTCAACGAGGGCCGCTACATCCTGGCCGTGAACGCCAGCATCTACGGGGTGCGCACCTTCTTCCACGAAGAGAACGCGCTCAGTTTCCGCATCGACCCCACGGGCGCAGTGGGCGCGCAATGGCCCGAACGCCGGCTGGGGGTGCTGCGGCCTCTGCTCCCCTGGGAAATCGTGCGTCGGTAAGGGCGCGGCGCGCAGTGCGCAGCCCGCAGTGTGCACCGCCCACCGCGGACTGCTGACCGCCGTCCGCTGACCACAGACTGCCCACCGCCGACAGCCGACCGCCCCCTCCGTTATAATCTCCGCCCGGAGGCCGTGATGTCCGTTGTCGATGAAATCAAGGCCCGTATCGATATCGTGGACCTCATCGGGGAGACGGTGGAACTGCGTCGTTCGGGGAAGAATTACGTCGGCTTCTGCCCCTTCCACCACAATACCCGGACCCCGGCCTTCGTGGTGTTCCCCGAAACCCAGACCTGGCGCTGCTTTGGGGCCTGCAACACCGGCGGAGACGTCTTCACCTTCGTGATGAAGAAGGAGGGCTGGGACTTCCGCCAGGCCCTGCAGTACCTGGCGCAGCGGGCCGGGGTCTCCCTCAAAGGCGGCCAGGCCGAGGAAAGCGGTGACGTCCGCCTGTGGCGCCAACTCCTGGAGGAAGCGGTCACCCTCTACCGGGACCAACTCTTCCGCCCCCAGGGCGCGGCCGCGCTGCGGTATCTGGAATCCCGGGGCCTGCAGCGCAGCACCATCGAGGCCTTTGCCCTGGGCTACGCGCCGGGCGGGGATTTCCTCGTCCGGTACTTCACCCAAAAGGGCGTGGACCCCAACACCCTGGTGGAAATCGGCCTGGCCAGGGCCCGGGACGACGGCCGCATCCGGGACCTGTTCCACCGCCGCATCCTTTTCCCCATCCGCGATCTGCAGGGCCGCACCGTGGGTTTTGGCGCGCGCACCCTGGACCCCGACGGCGTGCCCAAGTACATCAATTCCCCCACCACGCCCCTCTTCGACAAAGGCCGGCTCCTTTACGGTGGCGACCGGGCCAGGGCCGCCATCCGCCGCAAGGACCGGGTCGTGCTGGTGGAAGGGTACATGGACGTACTGGCCCTGCACCAGGCGGGCTTCGAGGAAACCGTTTCCCCCATGGGCACCGCGCTGACCCGGGAGCAAATGCGCCTGCTGCAACGGCTCACCCGCCGGGTCTACCTGGCCCTGGACCCGGACCCGGCCGGCGAAAAGGCCCTCTGGCGCAGCCTGGATGTGGCCCGGGAGACCGCCACCGTGGAAGAACCCGTGCTGGACGCGCGGGGCCTGGTGCAGTACGAGCAGCGTCTGCAACTGGAACTGCGGGTGGTCCTGCTCCCTGAGGGCAAGGACCCGGACGAAGTGGTGCTGGAGGACCCCGCGGCCTGGGAGCGCCTGCTGGCCCAGGCCCAGCCCTTGGTCCTCTACCTGATGCAACGCATGGCCGAAAGCCTGGACTTGAAGGACCCCAAGGCCCGGGCCCGCCTGGTCGAGGCCATGCTCCCCCTGATTCGCATGGTGGCCAACCCGGCCGAACGGCAGGCGTACCTGGAGGCCCTGGCCGAATACGTCCACACACCCGTGGCGGCCCTCAAGGCCTGGCGGCCGCGTCAGGAAAAGGCCCCACGCCGCGGGGCCCAGTCGCGACCGGCCGGCAGCCCGGTCCAGCCCTTGGAGGTCGAGGCCGGCGAGGTGCCCCTGACCTACCCGGTGGCCAACCCCCTGCTGCTGGAGCGGTACCTCCTGGCCCTGTTGTGGCATCATCCGGAGATGCTGCCCCTGTTGCAACGCCGCCTGCGGGAGCACGAGGAGCCGCCGCTGCAAAACGAGGACTTCGAGGACGCGGTGCACCGGCAACTGTGGCAGGACCTGGTAGACGCGCTGGACCAAATCGACGAACCGGCCACGGTGTATCTGGAGCGCCGGGCTGCGCAGGACCCCGCCCTGGCCGCCCTGGTCCCCCGGCTGGAGGCCCTTTACCGCCCCGTGGCCGAGTTGTTGAGCCGGGAGCGCCGGCGGTTGCAGGAGGCCTTTCAGGTCGTGCTGCGCCTGCGTCGGCAGCGGGTGGTGCAAACCGTCCAATACCTTTACCAAACCCTGAGCCAAAACCCGGCTTCGGAGTTGGAGGCTCAGTTACAATCTCTCTTACACAGACGGCGTAAGATAGAAATGCACCTGGAACCGCAGTATGCGGTTGCGGCGTAATAGATTATGAGGCGGACGTGTGCGCAACGCGAGTTCAGCCCATGTTTGAGACCTGGCACGAGGAGTAAGGCATATGAAACAGGCCAAACTGGATTGGGAACTTCCTGAAATCTTTGGCCCCACGGCCCAGGATCTGGAAGAAGAAGAGGCGCGGCTGGAGGCCGAACTGGCCGCGCTGGAGTCCGGTCTGGGCGGCCCGTCGGACCCGGTTTACCTCTACCTGCGGGAAATCGGGAAGCGGGAATTGCTCACCCCCGACCAGGAGTTCTGGTTGGGCACCATGCTGGAGGCCGAACGCCAGTTCAAGGCCCTGCGGGAGCAACTGGAAAAGGAGGGCAAGACGCACCTCCGGGACGTGTACGAGGCCCTTTACCGGGACATGCGGGCCGCGTGGAAGCGGGCCAAGGAGGACGCGCCCCGGGTCAAGGCCGAGCCGCCTTCCCTGCCCATGATTCTCGAAGAGGCCCTCTGGCTGCAGTCCTACACCGGCAGGGAAAAGGAAGGCTCCAAGGTGCGGGCCTATCTCTCCCAGGGCCCCTGGGGGAAGAACAAGCGCTGGGACGCGTTCGCCCAGCAGGTCTTCCAGGTCTACATGTGGGCGTATACCCTGCCCAGGTCCACGTTGGAGCGCCTGATTGCCCGAAGCCGCAAGCGCAACACCCTGCCCGCGGCCAAAACCTTCCTGGAACTTCTGCCCGAGGAGGACCGCTTGGAAGAGGCCGTCCGGCAACTCAAGGACCGGGCCAAGATGGCCCAGGACATCCTGGTGGAATCCAACCTGCGGCTGGTGGTCAGCGTGGCCAAGCGCTACCTCAACCAGGGCGTGCCCTTCCTGGACCTGATTCAGGAGGGCAACCTGGGCCTGTTGCGGGCGGTCAGCAAGTTCGACCCGGCCCGGGGCTACAAGTTCAGCACCTACGCCACCTGGTGGATTCGGCAGGCCGTGACCCGGTCCATCGCGGACCAGGCCTACACCATCCGGGTGCCCATCCACTTGATGGAGAGTTATCAGCGGCTCAACCGCATCCGGCAGGAACTGGTCCAGGAACTGGGCCGGGAGCCGACCCTGGAAGAACTGGCCCTGGCCGCGAACTACGTGCCCGAAGAAGAGGCCCGGGCCATCCGGGAGCACTGGGAGCAGGGCAAGCCCCTTCCTCCCCATTTGCAGCAGCGGCTCAAGCAGGGCGTGGAGAAGGTCCAGCTGGTCATGCGGGTGGCCACGGAACCCCTTTCCCTGGAAGCGCCCGTGGGCAACGAAGAGGAAAGCCAGCTGGCCGATTTCATCCGGGACGAAAACGTGGAGCACCCGGTGGACCAGATGATGCAGGACCTGCTCCGGGAGCAGCTGCGCCATGCCATGGCCGCGCTCAGCGAACGGGAACGCCAGGTCATCGAACTGCGTTTTGGCCTGGTGAATACCAAAATCTACACC
>JALXBY010000141.1:6163-6448 GCA_026991215.1 Anaerolineales bacterium | reverse complement strand
CCCTGCGCATGTGGATTGAGCAGAGTTTTCGGGACAGCAAGACGGGCCTCTGGCAGCTGGAAAGCGCTCGGGTGAGCACGGCGCACCGGTTGTCCTTGTTGCTGACCGTGTTGACCCTGACACAGATTTGGCTGGTGATGGTGTTTCTGACTCAAGCCCGGTGGGTGTTCGCCCCGCATTATCGGCGGGAACTGGAAGCCTGGAAGAAACTCAGCGTCTTTCGGTACTTCTTGGCGGCGTTGGAGCGCTGGGAAGACAGGGTGCTCAGGGAGCCTCCCTGAAGGC
>JALXBY010000141.1:0-6153 GCA_026991215.1 Anaerolineales bacterium | reverse complement strand
CAAGCCAGGGGAACCCTCTGTTTGAAACATCCTACCCCCATTCTCGGCCCGTAGGGAGAATGGGAGAGGGGGAAGGGGGTTGTTGTGTTCCCCGGCCTGCCGTTCCGCATCGGTCTGTCCGATGCACGAACCGTGTCTCGACATCATACCTGTTGCCCCAGCCCACGTGGCCCCCGACGCCAACCCACCGCGCGCGAGATATGGGTATGCGACAGGCGTCAAAGTTGGTGGACAGTGGACAGTGGACAGTGGTCAGTGGTCGGTGGTTGGTCGTTGGGGGTCATATGACCCGATGGTGACCCCTGGGCCTACCGGGGGTGACCCTGCCCAAGGAAAATGCGGGGGAAGCCCATCCTCCAGGAGGCGCTGGCCATGACGGACGCGGCCGTGCTGCAGGCGAGCCACCTGCACAAGGCCTATGGCCCCGTGGTCGCGGTGCAGGATGTGAGCATCAACCTCTACCCCGGTGAAATCCTGGGCCTGCTCGGTCCCAACGGCGCGGGCAAAAGCACCACCATCGCCATGCTCAGCGGCCTGCTGGCCCCGGACCGCGGGCGCATCACCCTGGACGGAAAACCTTTCGGCCCCCACGCGCGGGACCTCAAAGCCCGCATCGGCCTGGTGCCCCAGGACCTGGCCCTGTACCCCGACCTGACCGCGCGGGAAAACCTGCGCTTTTGGGCGCGGATGTACGGCCTTTCCGGTCGCGATGGGGAACGTCGCATTGGCGAGGTCCTGGACATGGTGGGCCTGACCCCCTACGCGGACCGGCTGGTCCGCACCTATTCCGGCGGCATGAAGCGCCGGCTCAACCTGGCCGCGGGGGTGCTGCACAGGCCCGCGGTGCTCTTCCTGGACGAACCCACCGTGGGCGTGGACCCACAGAGTCGCCACGCCATCTTCGATCTGGTCCGGTCCCTGGCCGAATCCGGCACGGCGGTCCTGTACACCACCCATTACATGGAGGAAGCCCAGGCCCTGTGCCACCGCGTCGCCATCATGGACCGCGGGCGCATCATCGCGGAGGGCGCGCCAGAAACCCTCATCCGCCAAATCGGAGGGGGCATGATTCGCCTGGAGATGCCCGAACCCCACCGGGACGCGCTGGCCCGATACGCCAGGACCCTGGAAGGCGTGCAGCGCGTGGTGCTGCAAGAAGGCGCGGTGCTCGTCCAGGCCGCGGACCCGCACCGGACCCTGCTCGACCTGTTGCACGCCGCGGGGCAACGGCGCTGGCGCATCCAGGCCCTCCGTCTCGTCGAACCCAACCTGGAAGCCGTCTTCCTGGCCCTCACGGGGAAGACGTTGCGGGATGGATAGGTAGCGGTCGGCGGTCGGCAGTCAGCGGTCCGCAGTCGGCAGTCCGCAGTCCGCTGTCCGCTGACGGCTCACCACTGCCCGCTGACTGCTGACTACTAACTGCTGTCTGCTCACCACTCGCCGCTCAAAAGAGGAGGTGGCTATGCTTCGCCAAATCCTTGCGTTGACCTTCAAGGACGTGCGGTTGCTCCTCCGGGACCGCGCGGCCCTGGTCATCCTCTTCGTCATCCCGTTGATGTTCACCCTGGTCATGAGCACGGCGCTGAAGGGCGTGTTCGAGCCGGGCACGGAGCAGCGTCCCATCGCGCTGGTGGTGGTCGTGCAGGATGAAGGCGTGGTCTACCTCAACGGCGAGCACGTGGTGCTGGCCCAGGCTGTGGTGGAGGCCCTGCAAGGCGTCTCCGGCCTGGACCTGGTGGTGGACCCGGACCGCACACCGGCCCAGGCCGAAGCCCTGGTCGCGGAGGGAGCCTACCCTCTGGCCCTGATTTTCCCCAGAGACTTCTCCCGCCGCGTCGTCGCGGGGGTGAAGGACCCAGAGGCGACGCCCGTGGTGCGCTTCGTGGTGGACCCCGGCCTCCCCTTTCCCGTAACCGCCTCGGTCAAAGCCGCGGTGACGGCGGTGGTGACCCGGACCGTGGCCTACGGCCAGGCGCCCTACCGGGTGCGGGAGGCCTTCGAGCGGGCCGCGGCCGGCCTTCCACCTGCCCAGCGGCAAACCCTGGCCCAGGGCCTGACCCGGACCCTGACGGCGATGTACGACCTTTCGGAGGTCGGCGGCCGCGCGGAGGTGCGGGTGGAAACCGTGGTCCCTGCGGCCTTTCGACGGGAAGACTTCCCCACCGCGGTGGAGCAAAACGTGCCCGCGTACACGGTGTTCGGCATGTTCTTCATCGCGGGCGTGCTGGCCAGCAGCCTGTGGAAGGAAAAACAACTGGGCACCGCGTTGCGCCTGCGGGCCGCGCCCCTGCCCAGCGCCGCGCTGCTGTTGGGGAAGTTGCTCCCCTACTACCTGGTCAACCTGGGGCAGGTCGCGCTGATGTTCGGCGTGGGGCGGATGGTCCTGGGGCTGCCCCTGGGGAACAGCCTCGCGGGGTTGGTCTTGGTCTCCCTGGCCACCGCGGCCGCGGCTACGGGCCTGGGCCTGCTGATTGCGACCTGGGCACGCACGGAAAACCAGATTGCCGGCCTTTCCACCTTGCTCGCGCTGGTGCTGGCCGCGGTGGGCGGTATGATGGTTCCGGTCTTCGTCATGCCCGAATGGATGCAGCGTCTGGCCCGGCTTTCCCCCCACTTCTGGGCCTTGCAGGGGTATCAGGACGTCATCGTGCGGGGACTGGGCGTGCAGGACGTGCTGCCGGAAGTCGGGGTCCTTTTGGGCTTCGCCGCGGCCTTCTACGCCTTCGCCCTGGCACGGTTTCGGTGGACATAAGGAAACTCTGTGCTCACCGTGTCTCTGTGTGCACATATATCAGAACACGAAAACACCCGGAACCGCGGAAGCCTCGCTTCCGGACGGGCCTTGCTATGGGTAGAATGGAAATCCCAACTTTATCCCAAGGAGGGTTGAATCGATGCGCTACCGTCGATTGGGCCATGCGTCGGGCCTCAAGGTGAGCGAACTCGCGTACGGCGCCTGGGTCACCTTTGGGAACCAGGTGGACGAGAAACAGGCCCGGGACATCATCCACCGGGCCTACGACTTGGGCATCAACTTCTTCGACAATGCCGACGTGTACGCCAAAGGCGTGGCCGAGGAAATCATGGGCAAGGCCATCAAGGGCATCCCCCGGGAGGCCCTGGTGATTTCCAGCAAGGTGTTCTGGCCCACCATGCCCGGACCCAACGGCCGCGGCCTTTCCCGCAAGCACATCATGGAATCCATCCACGCCTCCCTCCGCCGGCTGGATACCGACTACCTGGACATCTACTACTGCCACCGCTACGACCCCGACGTGCCCCTGGAAGAAGTGGTCTACACCATGAACATCCTGATTCAACAGGGCAAAATCCTCTACTGGGGCACGTCGGAATGGCCGCCGGCCCAGATCGCGCGGGCCTGGATGATTGCCCGGGAGAACAATCTCATCCCGCCCGTGGTGGAACAGCCCCAGTACAACATGTTCCACCGCCGCCGGGTGGAGCGGGAACTCGTGCCCCTGGCCCGGGACCTGGGCATCGGGCTGACCACCTGGAGCCCCCTATACTATGGCATCCTCACGGGCAAGTACAACGACGGCATCCCCGAAGGCAGTCGGGCGTCCCTGGAGAAGATGGCCTGGCTGCGGGATTACATCACCCCGGAGCGCATCGCGGTGGTCCGGGAACTGACCGCGCTGGCCCAGGAATTGGGCATGACCACCGCGCAACTGGCCCTGGCCTGGCTGCTACGGGTGCCCGAAGTCAGTTCGGTGATTACCGGCGCGTCCAAGGTCAGCCAGCTGGAAGAAAACGTGGCCGCGGTCGAGCATCAGGATAAGCTCACCGAGGACGTGCTGGAGCGCATCGAGGCCATCTTGAGCAAAGCCCCGCGGGAAGAATAGCCCCACCCGGGACCCGCGGGGCCCGGCCTTTTCCCAAAATAAGAAGCAAACCGCCTGGTGAGGAGGAGGGGACATGGACCCGGTCTCGGTTCGCCCGTCGCCCATCGCGGGAACCTGGTACCCCGACGACCCCGCGACGTTGGCCGCGCTGGTGGACCGCCTGCTGGACGAGGGCGCGGCCCATCTACCGCCGCTGCCCGGCCGGGTCCTTGGGTTGGTGGCGCCCCACGCGGGCATCATGTACTCCGGGCCGGTGGCGGGCCGGGCCTTTGCCGCGGTGCGGGGCCAGCGCTTCGACGTGGTCGCGGTCCTGGGGCCGATGCACCCTTACCATCCGGCCGACATCCTGACCACGGCCCACGAGTACTATGCCACGCCCCTGGGCACCATCCCCGTGGCCCATGACCTGCTGGAGACCCTGAACGCCCGGTTGCAGCAGCACCTGGGCCTGGGCCTGACGCCCATGGCCAGGGACCCGGAGCATTCCCTGGAAATGGAACTGCCCTTCCTGCAGCGGGCCGTGGGTGAATTCCGGCTGCTCCCGCTGATGCTCCGCACCGTGGACCCGCAGGTGCTGCATACCCTGGGCGTGGTGCTGGCGGAAATCCTGCCGGCCGATTCCCTGCTGGTGGCCAGCAGCGACCTTTCCCACTATTACCCCGACCCCGTGGCCCGGTCCCTGGACCGGGAGATGATACGCCGCATCCTGGCCATGGACCCGCTGGCCGTGCTGCGGGGCGAAGAGGAGGGCCGGGCCTTTGCCTGCGGTCGCGCGGCCATTGCCGCGACCCTCTGGGCGGCCAAGACCCTGGGCGCGACCCAGGCCGTGGAACTGGGCTACGCCACCTCAGGCGACACCTCCGGCGATACCACCATGGTGGTCGGCTACGCGGCCATCGCCCTCCTCACCCCCGACTCCTGACCAACTGACCGCCGACTGCCGACAGCCGACCGCTGACTGCTGACCGCTGACTGCTGTCCACTGACCACTGACCACTGTCCACTGTCCCCCGAGGCCTGCCATGCTGTGGTTCTACCTGCTGCTCAGCGCGCTGCTGGTGGCCCTGAATGCCTTCTTCGTGCAGATGGAATACGCGATGGTGGCCACGCGGCCCGAACGGCTCCTTTCGGTGGGCCGCGGGCACCCAGCGCTGGAGCAGGCCCGCAAATGGGTCGAAGACGACCAGGAACGCACCCGCTTCATCGCTGCGGTGCAGATTGCCATCACCTTCATTGGCCTGGCCCTGGGCGCGGTGAGCGAGCGCGCTGCATCCCTGGTGGTGGAGCAGTACCTGCCGCCGGTCCCCCAGGGTAGCTGGCTGGCCCCCGTGCTCCACTCCCTGCCTCTGGCCGTGGCGCTGATTGTGGTCACCGGGGTCCAGGTCATCCTGGGGGAACAGGTACCCAAGGTCGCGGTGCTCCGCAACCCGGAACGGGTGCTTTTGCGGGGCGCGCGGCCCATGCAGGCCTTCATCATCGCCTTCCGCTGGCTCATCTGGTCCCTCAACAGCCTGACCCTGCTCACCTTGCGTTTGCTGAACCTTCCCATCCAGCGGGACCAGAGCCTCACCCTGGAGGAATTGCGTCTCGTCCTGCACAAGGCCCAGGAAGAGGGCGTGCTCCCCTCGGAGGAGGGGGAGATGCTGGACGCGGTGCTGGACCTGCCGGAGATGCTGGTCCGGCACATCATGGTGCCCCGGACGGAAATCGTGGCCGTGGAAGCCGAAGCGCCCCTGGGCCACATCCTGGCCCTGGCCGCGAAACATGACCTGACCAAATTCCCCGTCTACCGCAACAACCTGGACAACGTCCTGGGCATGGTCCACGTGAACCAGGTCCTCAAACTGCTGCATACACCGGAGTTCGAACGGCTCCGGGCCAAGGACCTGGCCACCAAAGTCCTCTTCGTGCCGGAAAGCCTGCCCGTGCGGGAACTGTTGCATCGGTTCCGGGAAACCCGGCAGCATATGGCCCTGGTGCTGGACGAGTACGGCGGCATCGCGGGCCTGGTCACCCTGCACGACGTGGTGGAAGAAATCGTGGGCCAGTTCGAGGACATGTTCGGCCCCAAAGAGCGGCCCGATGTACAATTTCTGCCCGATGGTTCGGTGCGGCTGGACGGCATGGCCCTGCTCAGCGACGTCTCGGAAACCCTGGGCGTCCCGCTGCATTCGGAGTACTACGACACCGTCGCCGGGTTCATCCTGGAACGGCTGGGCCGCATCCCCAAGCCTGGGGAAAGCGTGGACGTGCCCGAACTGGGCGTCCGCCTTATCGTGGAGTCCATGGA
>JALXBY010000140.1 GCA_026991215.1 Anaerolineales bacterium | reverse complement strand
GGCCTGGCGCGCCGTATTACGCAAGATGACGTCCTGGCCTACCTGGGCCGGCGGCCCCACGCCGCGCCCGCCGCACCCGTGGCCGAACCCGCGGCCCCGGCGCAGCCCGAACCCCAACCGGCCCCCGCACCGCAACCGGCGGAAACAGCCACCACGGAACTCCCCCAGACCCTGACCGTGACCCCGCCGGAGCCTGGCGTCCGGCCCCGCCCGGTGGTCACCCTGCCGGGGGACGAACTCCTGCCCCTGACGAACATGCGCCGACGCATTGCGGAGCACATGGTGTACTCCAAGCGGGTCGCGCCCCACGCCACCACCGTGATGGAAGCCGACCTCTCCCGTGTGGTCGCGCACCGGCAGGCCAACAAGGAAGCCTTTGCCCGCCAGGGCGCGCGGCTCACCTTTACCGTGTACTTCATCGCAGCCGCGGTGCAGGCCCTGCAGGCTTACCCCATCGTCAACAGTTCGTGGACGGACCAGGGCATCCTGCTGCACCGGGTCATCAACATCGGCGTGGCCGTGAGCCTGGGCCAGGATGGGCTGGTCGTGCCCGTGCTCAAGAACGCGCAGGACCTCTCCCTGTTGGGCATCGCCCGGGCGCTGCAGGACCTGGTGGACCGGGCCCGCAACAACCGCCTCACGCCCGACGACCTCACGGGCAGCACCTTCTCCATCACCAATCACGGGGTGACCGGTTCCCTCTTCGCCACCCCCATCATCAACCAGCCCAACGTGGCCATCCTGGGCGTGGGTGCCATCAAGAAGCGGGTCGTGGTCCTGGAAGGCGACGTGCTGGCCATCCGGCCCATGGTGTACCTCTCCCTTTCCTTCGACCACCGGGTCATCGACGGCGCGGTCGCGGACATGTTCCTGGCCAGGGTGGTCGAAGTGTTGGAAAACTGGCAGTAACGGGCCGCCGCGGGCCTGACCACAACCCCATATGTGCCAGGGTCTCCCCCTGAGGACGTGGACGATATGTAAGGTGCCCTTGACCCCCTGCGGTCCAGGTGCCAACTTTCGTAAGCAGCACAACGCGGCCCACTTTCACAACGTGGGCCGCGTATGCATACATAACACTCGGCGGCCGTTTCATCCTGCGGGCCCGCGCGGCTGGTGGGCGGCGGACTGCAGACCGCAGACCGCAGTCCGCAGTCCGTCGCCTCCTTATCCGGCATCCTTATCAAATTTGGTCCGCTGTCCGCACCCCGAAGGAGTTCGCCAGCACCGCGCTCACGCTCAAGACCATGGCCACCATGGCCCAGACGGGATGCACCAGGCCTGTGGTGGCCAGGGGAACGCC
Source organism: Anaerolineales bacterium (assembly GCA_026991215.1). Taxonomy (GTDB): domain Bacteria; phylum Chloroflexota; class Anaerolineae; order Anaerolineales; family DRMV01; genus S139-71. The sequence continues at coordinate 530 of JALXBY010000140.1, read as the reverse complement.
GATGCCGTTGAAGGCAAAGGCCAGGACCAGGTTCTGCAGGGTCTTGCGATAGGTGGACGTGGCGATGTCGTGGGCCTCCAGCAGGCCCATGAGCCGGGGCCGCACCAGGATGATGTCTGCGGATTCCATGGCGATATCCGTGCCCGAGGCCATGGCCACGCCCACATCGGCCTGGGTGAGCGCGGGCGCGTCGTTGATGCCGTCCCCCACCATGACCACCCGATGCCCCTGGGCCTGCCAGGCCCGGATGTGGGCGGCCTTCTCCTGGGGGCGCACCCGGGCCACGACCCGGTCGATGCCCACCTGCGCGGCCACGGCCCGGGCCGTGGTTTCCTGGTCGCCGGTGAGCAGGACCACCTGCCAGCCCCGGTCCCGCATGTGCGCGATGGCCTGGGCCGCGTCGGGCCGGGGCGTATCGGCCAGGGCAATCAGGCCCACGGCTTGCAGCCGGGCCTGGGTTTCGACCGCGACCACGACCACGGTCTTGGCTTCCCGCTGTAGGCGTTCCAGCGGGAAGCCAAGACCGTGGT
>JALXBY010000139.1 GCA_026991215.1 Anaerolineales bacterium | reverse complement strand
GGTTTGGGAGGGGGCGCTGCCCTTCCCAAAGCGGCTACGCAGCCGCCTGGTGCGCGGCGGCCTGGGCCGCTTCCCGAACGTCCACCCGCAACAGGGGCCGGAACTTGTAGCCGTAAAGCACGATGCCCCGCCGGGCCGAGACCGTGCGCAACCGTCGGGTGACCATCTCCACGGGCATCCCCACGTAGGGTTGGGTGTCCCCCAGGTCCGTCAGTTGCGCGGTCACCCGCGGGCCTTCCTCCAGTTCCACCAGGGCGATGACGTACGGCGCCTGCTCGGTGAAGGCGTCAGGCGGCTGCAAGACCGTGGTGAAGGCCACCACCCGCCCGCGGCCGGAAAAGGTCATCGGCTCCCGGGCCTCCTGGTGGCACGTGGGACACACGTCCCGGGGCGGGAAGATGGCGGCGCCGCAATGGGGACACCGTTCCCCTTCCAGGGTATAGCGCTGCCGACGCAATCGCCAGTGGCGGGCCAGTTCCATCGCGCACCTCCCAGGCCGGGTTATGCAGGTGCTGTTGTAAGCCAGCGCGCCTCTCAAAACCTATCAAACCGGGGCAAAGCAAACGGGCAGGACCCTTTGAAGCCCTGCCCGCCAGGGATGCCATCCAACCCGCCAGGGCTACCCGGCCCGGCCGCGACGCGCGGCTTTGGCCTTGGCCTTCTTTTCCCGCTCCGCCGCCTTTTCCGCATACTGGGTGGGCCGGATTTGCTGATAGTAGGAGGCCGGCTTGAGCAGGCGCTCCAGGTCGAACACGTTGGTGGCAAAGCGGTCGTAGGTGGCCAGTTCGTAGTCGTGGTCCATGATGATGGCGTCGAAGGGGCAGAATTCCGCGCACAGGCCGCAGTTCATGCAGATGTCGATGTCGATGTAGAATTCCGCCGGCTGCTTGAGGGGACGGCCCGTTTCGGGGTCATGGGCGCGGGTAATCCAGATGCACTGGGGCGGGCACACCTTGGCGCAGATGCCGCACGCGGTGCAGCGGATGTTCTTTTCCCCGTTGGGACCTTCGTCGTAAACCAGGAAGGGGATGAACCGGAAGTTTTCATGCAGGGGGCGCCGCTCTTCGGGGTACTGAATCGTAATCACGCCCTCGACTTCGGGGCTGGAACGGTACCGCACGCCTTCCTCGGTGAAGTACCGTTTCCCCAGCCGGCGGAAATCGTCCACATAGGACGCCACCAGGTGTTTGAAGGTGACGGCAAGGCCTTTGAGGAGTCCGCGTCCGTCCATGGGAAGCCTCCGAGTGGTGAGTGGTGAGTGGACAGTGGACAGTGGACAGTGGTCAGTGGTCGGTGGTCAGTTTTTGTTTGCGGCTTTGGAGCCACTTTTGCAAGGACGCTTGCGTTTCCTGGGAAGGTATCCCCAAGAGGAGATGCGCCACCGCGATGTCCTCGTCCAGGTCGGGCCAGTGGATGCCCTCGCCATCGCCAATCAAGCGCCAGTTGGCCCGTTCTTCCGGCGTTCCGTGGAGAAGTCGGGGGAACCAGGCCAACGGCACGATGATGGTGCGCCCATCCTCCAATTCCACAATGAGTTCTTCTTCGGTAACCTGGACGTTTCGCGCCCGGGCCTGCCGTTCAATCACCAAAGTACGCATGCCATGCCTCCAGGAATTCCGCTTCGTGTTCCTCTACAAGACGCTGGATACGCCGTATTTCGTGGGGTCGAAACCCTCCACTGGAGTGCAATCGCACCGGCGCTAACCAGAATTTCGCCACCTTGTCCTCGCGTTCCACATGCACATGGGGCGGCTCCGAACGGTCGCCAGCATAGAAGAAGAACCGATACGGTCCGATGCGCTTGATCGTGGGCATAGATTGGCCCTTCGTTCCTGTGAAGGGG
>JALXBY010000138.1 GCA_026991215.1 Anaerolineales bacterium | reverse complement strand
CTCTTGCTTCACAAGCAGGAAATCCTGCGGCTGCGCAACAAAGTGCGGGAACGGGGGATGACGATTATCCCCTTGCGGATGTACATCAAAAACGGCCTGGCCAAGGTGGAGATTGCCCTGGCCCGGGGCAAGAAGAAATACGACAAGCGAGCCGAAATCGCCCGGCGGGAAGCCGAGCGGGAGATGCGCCGGGCCATCAAGGGCCGGTGGTAATCACCCTGGGTTCGTTCCCCAGCGTCGGCGCAGTCGGCGCACGCCTTCCACCAGGCCGCCCGGTTCCAGCACGGCCACCAGCATGATGAGCAGGCCGTAGAAAATCAGGTTGTAGGCCCGGCCCGCGCCCCCCAGGAAGGACCGGCTGAGTTCGGACAGGGGAATCATGACCAGCGCGCCCAGCACCGGACCCCACAGGGTGCCCGCGCCGCCCAGCATGGGAATCAACGAAATGAGGATGGAGAGTTCCAGGCCCAGCACGCTGGCCGGGTCGATGAACAGGATGTACTGGGCATAGAAGGTCCCGCCCACCGCGGTCATGGCCGCGGAAAGGACCAGGGCCCAGGTCTTGTACCAGTGGGGCGCCACGCCCAAAGCCCGGGCCGCGTCCTGGTCTTCCCGGATGGCCCGCAGCCGGTACCCCATGCGGGAGCGTTCCATGACCCAGTAGGTGATGAGCAGGGCGATAAGGGCCATGGCCAGCGCGATGAAGTAATAGGGCACCTTGGAGAAGAACTGGAATTCCCGCCATGAACTGGGGCGAATGGGCAATTCGATGCCCGACGCGGCGCCCACGAACTCCCAGTTGTCGAACAGGATGCGCAGGATTTCGTTGAGCGCGATGGTGGCAATGGCGAAGTAGTGCCCCCGCAGGCGGAACAGGGGGAAGCCCACGGCAAAGGCCACCAGGCCGGCCAGCACCGCGCCGGCCAGCATCCCAATCCAGGGGTTCACCCCGTACCGGGTCAGGAGCACGCTGGAGGTGTACGCGCCGATGCCGAAGAACACCGCGTGGCCGAAGGAAATCTGCCCCGCGTACCCGCCGACCCAGTTCCAGGCGTGGGCCAGGGTCATGTAGAGGAAGACCATGATCATCAGGTTCTGCCAGTAGCGGTTGGTGACCACGAAGGGGTAGGCCAGCAACAGGGCCAGCGCCGCGGCAGTGACCAGCAACAGGCCTCGCTTGTGCATGGTGCCTCCCTGCTGAGGGGGATGGGGTGCCATGGCTGTAAGTATATCCCCAAAGACCACGGGGCGAAGCCCAACTGCCGGCGACGCCCAACGAAAGGCGATAATCTTGCGGTACAATTTGGGCATCCCTACAACCCGCAGCCCATGAGGAAGCCATATGTTGCCATTCAGCCCCACGGTGATGGAAAGGGTGGAACAGGCCATTCGAGACGTCGAGCAGTTGATGCTGCGGCAGGCCGAAGGGTTTCATCCCGACATCCACGCGGCGTTGCAACATCTGGTCCAGGCGGGAGGGAAACGCATCCGCCCCATGATTGCTCTGCTGAGCGGGTGGCTGGTGGGAGCCGAACCGGATGCGTTGCTGGCCCTGGCCGCCGCGCTGGAGATGTTGCACACGGCCACCCTGGTGCACGACGACCTCATCGATGGGGCCTTGTTGCGCCGTGGGGTGCCCACCCTGAACGCCCGTTGGTCCCCGGCCGCGACCGTGTTGACCGGGGACTTCCTCTTCGCCCGCTCCGCGGTGCTGGCCACCCAGACCCGTTCCCTGCCCGTGGTCGAGATGTTCGCCCAGACCCTTTCGGTCATCGTGGATGGGGAAATCCGTCAGATGTTCGACGGGGGCCGGTACACCACGCGCGAGGCCTACTTCCGCCGGATTTACGCCAAAAC
>JALXBY010000137.1 GCA_026991215.1 Anaerolineales bacterium | reverse complement strand
AACCATGAGCCACAAAACAGTAAACTTCATATGCTAAAAATAAAAAAAGCGGTAAGCAAAAACCTACCGCTTTCCCATAAATTGTGCCGGTTGCTTATTTCGATAGCCAGATACCTACCGACAGCATCACCGCATTATTCTTCAAGTCAAAGCCGGTAACGTTACTCACAGAAATATCCTTTACACCCATGTGATAACGCAACGAAGCATGCAGCATAGACAGGTCAACACCAGCGCCAAACACAATTTGCAGGTCATTACTAGCCAATTGGTCTTTGAAATCCTGACCATCCAATTTGGAGCTGGTAAGCCAGGCAAATTGCGGACCCACCTGCAAACTCATTACTTTCAAAATATACACCTTGGCTACCAACGGCAATGCAACATAAGTATTCCTTAGTTCACTTGCAGCTCCGGCAACATCAATCTTGGAGCCGTTTTGGGTATATATGGCATCCAACTCAACTCCGATTACCGGAAATTTCAACTCGGCCATTAAGCCGGCATGCCATGCCGTCAGGTTTTGGCCCACCACATTCGGATCGGTAGAATTGATCTTTGAGAAATTGGCGCCACCCAATACTCCGAACTTAAACTGAGCCTGGGCACTGAAAGCGCCAATCAACAATACCGCAACTAGGATAGTAGAAATCTTTTTCATATCTGCAATTTAATTTGGTTACACTTCAAATATAGTAAAATTTTATTCTTGGCCTTTAATCGTCTTCTCCAACATGGTCATATCAATACCCTTTTCAGGATATTTTCCTTTTATATTTTCATAAAAAGACAATAGTAACCGGAAATCCTCCCGGATATTGTCAGTAGGTAGCAAGGGAGGCGCTATTACGATGCGTTTGGTAGCATAGTCAAACCCCACCGGATATACGGGAATACCGGCCTTGCGGGCTATGTGGTAAAAACCGGTTTTGAGCCTGTCCACCTTGCTGCGCGTACCCTCCGGTGCCAGGGCTATCGAGAAGCGCTCATGGCGGTTGAAGATATCCACCACCGCATCTACCAGGTTGTTGTGCCGGCTGCGATCTACCGGATAGCCCCCCAGCGCCCGAAAGATGAAGCCATAGGGAAAACGAAACAACTCCTTCTTACCCAGGTATTTGGTTGCCTGCAATCCCAGGTAAGAGCGGGCAAATACCCCAATAATAAAGTCGAAGTTACTGGTGTGCGGCCCGATAATGGCAATAAATTTGGGCGGTACCGGCTCAAAAGAGCCTTCTACACGCCAGCCACTTAGCTTAAACCACCATTTGGAAATCCAATACAACATTTACTTTACACCTTGTTCAGGATATTTGGCCGTTTTATCCCGGTAAAAGGCCTTGATTTTCTCCAGATCGGCCTCATAGTCGCCACTGGCATAAACAACCGGCCCTACTCCGGCAATTTTATGTTTATAATCGAGAAATCCAAGTATTATCGGCACTCCGGCCTGCTGGGCCACCCGGGCGATGGCTTCGGGGTCGCCGCCTTCGCACCGGCGGATTTGCCAGATGAACATACCTTTACCGTACAGCGCCATGCGGGTCCTCCCATTTCAGGGACTGCCAGCTGGGGTCGTTGGCCACAATCCAGCGCCAGTCCTCTGGGGTGTCCAGGTCGTAGGCCAGGCCGGGGCGGTCCACGATGGCGATGTAGCGCCCTCGGGCCCGGGCCAGCCGCAGGTGTTGCTGAAAGGAGCCGGGGCCAAAGGCGAAGGCGTGTTCCTCCGGGGGGAAGAGGAGCAGGCCGTTGGTCCCGGTGCGGTGGCGGTCGGGCGCGATGGCCATCAACCCGGCCGCGTCCAGGGCCTCCGGCCGGGTGAGGGGTTCCAGCAGGGCTTCCACGTCCTCAGGGGTGAGCAGGGGCAGATCCGCGGGGAGCACCAGCGCGGCCTCCATCCCTTGGGGACGAAGCATGGCCACGGCCCGCTGCAGGCTCAGGTTGAGGTCGGCCGGGGTGCCTTCCCGCCAGGTACGGGCCTGGTGCTGCCGGGCCACGGCCAGAACCTGGGGGTCCCGGCTCAGCACCCAGATTTCCTCCAACCCCGCGACCTGCCGCAGCACCTGCAGCACATGGATGAGCAGCCGGCGGTTGAGGCGCTCCCGCTCTTGTGGCCGGAGCACCGCGGCCAGCCGGCTCTTGCCTTCCCCAAAGGGCTTGACCGGGACCAGCGCCCAGACCTTCATGCCCGCGCCCCTTCGGTTTCCGGCTGCACTCCGGCCATCCACAGGCCCAGGGTGGTGCGGTCGGCCTGGTCCGCGGGCACTTCGGCCACGATGCGGCCCTCGTACATCACCGCGATGCGGTCCGAAAGGCTCATGATTTCGTCCAACTCGGCAGAGACCAGCAGCACGCCCACCCCCTGGTCCCGCAGTTCCACCAGGCGCTTGTGGATGTACTCGATGGATCCCACGTCCAGGCCGCGGGTGGGCTGGTTGGCAATCAGCACCTTGACCGGCCGGCTGAACTCCCGGGCCACGATGACCTTCTGCTGGTTCCCGCCTGAAAGCACGGCCACAGGCACTTCGGGGCCGGAAGTGCGGATGTCGAACTGGCCGATGAGCCGACGGGCGTTCTCCAGCACGGCCTGGGGCACCCGGAACCACCCCCGGGCGAAGGGCGGCTTGTAGTAGGTGCTGAGCACCAGGTTGTCGGCCACGGAAAAGGGCAGAACCAGGCCGGTCCGCTGCCGGTCCTCGGGGATGTGGGCCATGCCCTGTTCGATGCGCCGGCGGACCTCCCGGGGAGGCATCTCCTGGCCCGCGATGCGGATGCGGCCCCGGGTGGGCCGCCGCAGCCCGGTCAGGGCTTCGACCAGTTCGGTCTGGCCGTTGCCCTGCACGCCCGCGATGCCCAGAATCTCCCCGGCCCGCACCTGCAGGGAGACCCCGTTGACCACGGAAACCCCCCGGTCGTCCTCCACGTACAGGTCTTCGATTTCCATCACCACCTCGCCGGGCTGGGCCGGGCCTTTCTCCACTTCCAGCAGCACTTCCCGGCCCACCATCATCGCGGCCAGTTCCCGCTCGTTGGTCTCCTGGGGTGTGGTGATGCCCACCACCCGGCCGTTGCGCATCACCTGGATGCGGTCCGCGATGGCGAGCACCTCCTTGAGTTTGTGGGAAATGAAGATGATGGAGACCCCGCGGGCCTTCAACTCCCGCATGATGCGGAAGAGTTCGTCTACCTCTTGGGGCGTGAGCACTGCGGTGGGTTCGTCCAGAATCAGGATGCGGGCGCCCCGGTACAGGGCCTTGAGGATTTCCACCCGCTGCTGCACGCCCACGGGCAGGTCCTCGATGTACGCGTCGGGGTCCACCTGCAGGCCGTAGCGCTCGGAAAGTTCCCGCACGATGCGCCGGGCTTTGTCCAGGTCCAGCATGGGACCGCGGGTGACCTCCGCGCCCAGAATCAGGTTTTCGGCCACGGTGAACACGGGCACCAGCATGAAGTGCTGGTGCACCATGCCGATGCCCAGGCGGATGGCGTCGTGGGGGCTGCGGATGTCGGCCTTTTCCCCAAAGACGTAGATTTCCCCTTCGTCGGGCCGGTAGAGGCCGTAGATGATGTTCATCAGGGTGGTCTTCCCCGCGCCGTTTTCCCCCAGCAGGGCCAGGATTTCGCCCTGATGCAGCACCAGGTCCACGTGGTCGTTGGCCAGGACGCCGGGGAAGCGCTTGGTAATCCCGCGGGCTTCCAGGGCGTAGGTCATGGGCAGAACCTCCTTGGGGGCAGGGGAATTATAGCAGCGGTCGGCAGGCAGCCGTCAGCCGACAGCAGTCAGCGGTCAGCGGACAGCCGACAGCGGACTACGCCCTGCCGACTGCGGACTGCCGACTGCGCACTGCGCACTGCGGACTGCCGACTGCCCACTGCTCCTCATTCCGGCATTTCCCCGGCCAGGAGCCGACGGGCGATGACCAGGCGTTGGATTTCACTGGTCCCCTCGCCGATGGTCATCAGACGGGCGTCCCGGTAGAAGCGTTCCACCGGGTACTCCCGGCTGTAACCGTAGCCGCCGAAGATCTGGATGGCGTCCCGGGTGACCTTTTCCGCCATCTCGCTGGCGAAGAGTTTGGCCATGGCCGCGGCCTGGGTGTAGGGTCGGCCCTGGTCCTTGAGCCAGGCCGCGTAGTAGGTCATCAAGCGGGCGGCGTGGATGGCCGTGGCCATATCCGCCAGCATGAACTGGATGGCCTGGAACTCGGCCAGGGGTTTGCCGAAGGCCTGCCGTTCCTGCGCGTAGCGTCGGGCTTCTTCCAGCGCGGCCAGGGCAATGCCCACGGAAAGCGCGGCGATGCCGATGCGCCCGCCATCCAGCGTGTGCAGGGCCTGGTGCAGGCCCCGGCCCACCGGGCCCAGGCGGTAGGCATCGGGCACCCGGACGTTTTCCAGGCTGATGGCATGGCTGTGACTGGTGCCCAGGCCCATCTTGCGTTCCGGCGGGCCGATGTGCACGCCGGGGGTATCCGTGGGCACGATGAACATGGTCAGGGCCCGGGAGTGCCGCGCCGGGTCGGTGCGGGCCAGCACGATGATGTAGGCGGCCGCGGCCGCGTTGGTAATCCACATCTTCTGGCCCTGCAGCACCCAGGTGTCGCCCTCCCGTTCGGCCCGGGTCTGGACGCCCTGCAGGTCCGAGCCGGCCCCCGGTTCCGTCAGGGCCAGCGCGGCCAGGCCGGCCTCGCCCGTGGCCACGCCGGGGAGGAAGGTCCGCTTCTGTTCTTCGGTACCGAAGTGGACGATGGGCGCGCACCCCAGGCTGTTGTGCGCGGCCACGGTGAGCGCGGTGCCCGCGTCGGCCCAGCCCAGGGCCTCGATGGCCAGCACCGTGCTCAGGGTGTCCATCTCGCTGCCGCCGTAGGCTTCGGGCACGGTCATGCCCAAAAGGCCCATCTCCCCCATCTTCTTCAGGGCCGCCCAGTGCATCTCGCCTTTTTCCGCGAGTTCCGCGGCCTGGGGCCGCACTTCCTTCTTTACGAAGTCCCACACGGTTTGCTTCCACAGGCGCTGTTCGTCGTTGAGGGTGAAGTCCATGGCCTGCCCTCCCAAGGGGTGTTGGCGCTTTGGCGTTTGAGAAGGTGCCTGCCCTTCTCAAAGAACTTACATGCGGGGTTTACGTTTGGGGACGTCTGGCCCCTGGGTCCCCCGCGAGTTTCATGGTTTCGGGAATCAGCACCAGGACCACGCGGCCGGTCACCGTGGGTTCGTCGTGGCCTTCGGGCGTCAGGGTGGATTCCACCACCACCTTGCGTCGGCCGATTTCCACCGGCCGGCCCCGCAGGACCAGGGTCGGGCCCAGGGGGGTGGGCTTTTTGAAGTCCACGTGCAGGGACGCGGTCACGAAGCGGGGCGCGGGTTCCCGCCGCAGGTCGATGCCCTTGTGCTGGGCCCAGGCCCAGGCCGCGACCCCCGTGCTGTGGCAGTCCATCAGGGAGGCCAGCAGGCCACCGTACACGAAGCCCGGCACCGCGGTGTGATAGGGCCTGGGCGTGAACCGGGTGACGCCCTCTTCACCGTCCCAGTAGGTCTCGATGTGATAGCCCTGGGGGTTCAGCCGGCCGCAGCCGTAACAGTAGGAGAATTCCTCTGGGTAGAGGTGCTGGATGGGGAGCGCCAGTTCCAGGTCCATGGCGGCCCTCCGGGAGTGGGGGTGGCGTAAGTGTAACATAGGGGGAGTGGTGGGGGAGTGGGCAGTGGTTAGCGGATGGCCGACAGCGGACCGCGGACTGCGCACTGCGCCCTGCCGACCGCCGACTGCTGACCGCCGACTGCCGACCACTGATATAATCAGCACATCTCTCTGCTCCCGGAGGCCCTGATGGCCGGGGCTGCGCGCGATTACGAAACCTTACGCCAGACCCTGACCTGGTTGCTCAAGGTCCTGACCGCGGTTGGCATACCTGGTGCGAGCCTGGCCGAGGATGCGGTGAACGCTGTGGCCGACCGCCTGGACGAAAAACGCGCCTGGGGAGCCCTCCGCGAAGAACTGGCCCGGGCCGAGCAGGCCTTCCTCCAAGAAGCCGAAAGCCGCGGCTGGCGCAACCTGGCCCAGGCCATCACCCAACTCCCCCTGCACGACCTGCCCGTGCTGGAAACCGCGCTGCGCCTGGCCCTGGCCGAAGGCGACCCGGCCCCTTTACAGGCCGAGCTGGAACGCCAGCTGGCCCGACTGCCCGGCGTGGAACACCCGCGGCTGACCGCGGAAGCCGCACGGCGGTACGCGACCTACATCCTGGACGCGGCCTGGGGCATCCCCGCGTTCCGCGACGCGGTGCGGGACGTGCTCTTCCGCGAGCAGACCCAGGCCCTGGACCGGCTGGAGGAAAGCATCCAACGCCTGGCGCGCCGGTGGCGCCTGGTGCCCGCGGTCCAGCACCTGCCCCGGGAGGCCCTGCTCCACGAAGGGGATATCACCCTCGCCGCGCTCAAGGCCCCCTTGCGGGTGGTGCCCTTTACGGGCAAAGCCCACCACGCCCTGCGGGACGACCTGGTGCGCTGGGCCCTGGGCCTGGCCCAGGCCCCCTACCGCGCGGG
>JALXBY010000136.1 GCA_026991215.1 Anaerolineales bacterium | reverse complement strand
CTCGGTGACCGGCGTGGGCGCGAGGGGCGTGAAGGCCAGGAGCGCCTGCCGCACCGCGTGCTGAACGGCCCGGAACACCCGGTCCGGGTCCCGGAAGCGGACTTCGGCCTTGGCCGGGTGCACGTTGACGTCCACGTCCTCCACGGGCACCTCCAGGAACAGGACCACCACCGGATACCGGCCCTTCATGAGCCAGGTGTGGTAGCCCTGCAACACCGCGCGGGTCAGGGCCGGGTCCTGCACCGGCCGGCCGTTGACGAAGAAGCGCATCTCCCGGCTGTGGCTGCGGGCCAGGTCCGGCTTGCTGATGAAGCCGTGCACCCGCACCCGGTCGGTTTCGTACAGCACCGGGACCATATGCCGGGCCACCTCCGGCCCCAGGACCTGGGCCAGCACGTCCTCCCGCTGCCCACGGCCTGAGGTGACGAACAGGGTGCGGCCGTCGTGCTCCAGCCGAAAGCGCACGTGGGGGTAGGCCAGCGCGTAGCGGAGCACCACATCGTCGATCCAGCGCCGCTCCACGGCCGGGGATTTGAGGAACTTGCGGCGGGCCGGGACGTTGAAGAACAGGTCCTCCACCTGCACCGTGGTGCCTACGGGCGCGGCCACAGGTTCCACCGGCGCCAGCAGCCGGCCGGCTTCTACCCGGATGCGCGCGCCCATGGCCGCATCGGGCGGCCGGGAAATCAGCGTGAGCCGGGAGACCGCGGCAATGGAGGCCAGGGCCTCCCCCCGGAAGCCCAGGGTCTGAATGCGGTGCAGGTCCTCGGCCGAGGCGATCTTGCTCGTCGCGTGGCGGGCCACGGCCAGGGCCAGTTCCTCACGCGGGATGCCGTGGCCGTCGTCCCGGACTTCGATCAACCCCAGGCCGGCCTTGCGGATGCGGATGTGGATGCTCCTGGCCCCCGCGTCCAGGGCGTTTTCCACCAGTTCCTTGACCACCGCGGCCGGTCGGGAGACCACTTCCCCCGCGGCAATCTGGGAAATCAAGGCCGGCGGCAGGGGACGGATGGGCTTTCGGGCCATGGCGTTTCCACGACTTCCCCAAAAGGTTGCACCCGCCCCAGGCAGGGCGGGCTTTCATTGTAGCATCCGCGGGGCATCGGGGTATCCTTGGGGAGGCCCTTTGGAGGAAGCGCCGTGCGTTACGTGGACGTGGCCGTGTACTTCCCCCAGGTCCTGGGCACCTTTCACTACGTGGTCCCCGAAGGCATGGACCTGCAGGTGGGCCACCTGGTGGAGGTGCCCTTTGGCCGCGACAACCGGCCCATGCAGGGCGTGGTCCTGGGCTTTGTGCCCGAACCCGCGGTGGATTACGTCAAGCCCGTGCTGCGGGTGGTGGACCCGGAGGCGGTGCTGACCCCGTGGCAGATTGCCCTGGCCCGCCGGGTGGCCGAGGTCTACCTGCACCCCCTGGCCCAGGTCATCCCCTTGCTGTTGCCGCCCGGCGTGGCCCGGTTGGGGGAAGTCGAATACCGGATGGCCCCCCAGGCGCCGGAAGACCCGCCCCAGGGTCCGGCCTGGGTGCAGCGGCTGTGGGAAACGTTGAAGGAAGCCGGGCCGCTGCGCACCGGCCAGTTGCGCCGCCGCTTCCCCCGGCTGGACTGGGAACCCGTGCTGGAGGCCTGGGTCCGGCGGGGTTGGGTGCTGCGCCGCGGGGTCCTGCCCGAACCCCGGGTGCGGCCGGGCAGCGTGCGGGCCGCGGTGCTTGCCCTTCCCCCAGACCACCCGGCTTTGCCCCCGGTGCCCGGTCGGCCCGGTTCCGCGGCCTACCGCCGGCGGCAGGCGGTGGTGGCCCTGCTCCGGGAAGCCTGGCCCGAAGCCGTGCCCGTGGACGTCATCTATGCCGAAACCCAGGCC